>JAFGUD010000111.1 GCA_016938685.1 Bacteroidales bacterium
AAATATATGAGATAATTTTTTAAAAACTAAAAACATAAAATATTGCATTATCTCTTAAAAAAAGTTAAAATGTTAACTAGCTACAAGAAATTAAGGTATAAGAGATGAAAAAGCAAAGAAAAATTTTAATTATCAGTACAATAATTTCCTTTATTTTGCTGATAATTGTTTGGTCGCAAGAAATCAACGGACATATACTCAATATTCAAGCTTATCTAGATATAGAAATATTTTTGGTTCTCTTTTGGTTATTTTTCGGTATGATCTTTATGTTAATCCTGATTAGTGACACGGGTTTTTTAAAACTTGGTGCTTTGTTGGGTCTTTTTACGTCAATACTAGTATTAATAATCAGTTTGGCAATAAATAATACTGATTTTGAACCAATGAAATCTGATAATCATAACTTGGTTCTAGAAATAAGTGATCAAACAACTTATTATGAGATCAAAGTGTATGAAAAAGATAATATATTCTTTAGTAAATTAGTTAAAACAACTTCGGTACCAACATATTATGAATTCACTTATGAGATTGTTGGAGATAAGTTTATTATTACCAAATGTGGTGTCAGTACTTGCAACACTGAAGAAATTAATCTTAATGAATGAAAAAATCCACTACAAAGTGGATTTTTATTTTGATAAATTGTTTAATTTATTCAGGATATTTTTTGCTGTTTCTTGATACCAAGGCATCGTATTTTTATCGATTGATTTTGCAATTAAATCATTATATAAAGGATTCTTTTGTCTTAATAAGATTGTTAACGCATTTCTGGTTAATATTGTTTTTCCTTTCCAAAGATATGCCATATCTTTGTATTTTTCCTTGAATTGACGTTCACTTAAAAGGAAAAGATCTTCATATTTCACAGCTTCTTTACCTGAAAATTCAAATTCAGGATGAATCTTGGTTTTGATATTAATGTTTTTAGGACAAACCAATTGACAAATATCACAACCAAAGAGACAATAATTTGCATTTATTTCAAAGTCATTCAATATTCGCTTTGACTGATTGTAGAAACTGATACACTTATTGAAATCATATCCATTTTCCGTCAAAGCGCTTGTAGGACATGCATCAAGGCAAATACGACAATCTCCACAACTATCGGTTATAGGTAAAATTAATTCTTGATCAATTTCAGTATCAATGAATACTAAACCAAGAAAGATATATGATCCGTAATCTTGATTGATAATCAATTGATTTTTTGCAAAATAACCAATTCCTGCTAATGAAGCAGCCAACCTTTCGTCGTGAGGATGATTATCAACACCCAACTCATATTTAAAAGATAGTTTTTCCATTACCTCTAGTATTCGGTTTTTTAATACTTTGTGATAATCCTCACCGAAAGTATAAAAAGAAGCGTAAGTTTCACTTTCATTAGATTTTTTTATTCTTTTAGGATATGCTAAACCCAAAACTACCAAAGTAGAATAATTGTTTTGCGGCACTTTGATATTTAATTTTTCAGCCAAATTTAAGTATCTCTCTGTTTTAAGTATAGCAACAATATCAAATTCGGATTTAAACAAATCATAAAGTTGTATTTTATCCAAATTTATCACATCCTCAAATATCAAACACATTTCATAGTGCTATTTTACCAAACATTAAGCTATTCTACAATTGAAACTGACTATAATTGCATTTAATTGACCAATAATAGCATGAATTAAAAACTTAAGTGTATATTGTGAAGTTAATTTAAGACATAATGATATTATCAAAAAAAAGGTGGTGTTAAATTTGTCCGTTATTTCTTTAAGCATTCTCCAATATTATCCTATTTTAATCTATATTCTAGTTTTTGCACTGATAAGCTATTTTATCAGCAAAGCCCTAGCAAAAAAGAATGTTAAAATGTTATTAGTTATTCCTCTTGTTTTATTGGGCTTTACTCTTGTATTCGGTGTAGCCGCGTTTTTAACTAATGATTGGGGCGCTTTAGGTTATTTTTTATTAGCTGCACTTGGACTGGGAGGATTCGTTAGTTCATCAATTTCATCGATAATTCTATATTATACAAAATTCAAAAATCCAACAAAAAAAGATTAAGTC
>JAFGUD010000112.1 GCA_016938685.1 Bacteroidales bacterium
GCAGTTTTAAGAACTGCACCTCCGTCCATAGGAACAGGCACCCAAGCTGTGAATATATTTTTTAAAGTATTCAAATCATTTTCAATATTATTCAACTTTGTTTTTAAGTTATTTATATCAACCAAAAAACTGTTTTTACTATTTTCATTAAAAATAATCTCATTCTTATTTAGCTCTAATTTGATGTCATCACTCAAAATTAACTCGTATTTTTCAATTTCTGAGAACATCAAAACACTTGCATCAGTTTCAGTTCTAAGAGCTACTAAAACGACACTATCAATAACAGGTGTCGCAACAATGCCATAATCTTGGTCAGTTGCAGAGTTTAATTTTACTTTTTTGAATGGAGCAGAGCCGTCTAATGGCTCAACATCGCATGTTTTGCCGTCAACTGCCGTAACTTTGCAAGCTATAATATTGCTACCGGCTTGCTTTGCAATTTCTCTAATATGTTTTACAACGTCATTCATTATTTTATCTCATCTCCAAGTGTTATTTCCTGACTATAACCGCTTTGTCCAAAGTTGTAAACTACTTTTTCTGCAACGAACTGTTTATCATTTCTTTCTTTATTCAAATCATCAAAAAGATGAACCACATCGCCTTTTTGAACATAAGGAACTCCGAAAGCTGTAAACGAACCTGTCATTTTATCTTTTTTAAATTCTAAGAGTTTTTCATTAGCAAAAATCTTTAAATCCTCAATAGTTTCTGCCTGAGCATCATAAAAAGTATGAATTTCGGCTTTCTCTGCATTTTCAGGAACTTTGGCTTCAAGTGCTGTATTATCCTTTAATATTGCTTTTGCAACAATCTGCACATTAATATCATCAGCTAACGTGTATTGAAGATTATTTTTTTCAAAATTTACTCCTTTTTTGAATTTAATTACATTTTGAACATCTTGCAACAGGGCTGTTGGCAATCCGGCATAAAAAATATCATTTTTAAAATAAAATCTTAGTGGATATTTTTTTGCAATAAAATCAAGTACATTAGCAACTGATGTTTCGTTTGCTATGCGTATTTCTCCGAGATTAACATCTGTAACTTTCGTTTCATATTCCGGCAAATATTCATTTATAAAATCTTTCAGTTTCAAACTATCATATAAAGTTGGAGCGACTTTCTTTTGCTTCAAAACATAGCTTTCATTTTCGCATAAAATTTCAATCGGTGTGTCAGTTGAAATGCTTTTTATATAGCCTTTAAATACTGTATTTATCTGGTTTAAATATCCGAGTTTAACAGTTATTTTATCATTTTTACGAATATAAGATGTAATATCCTTTTCTTTGTATTTGATTTTTTTAGGAACTGTAATTTTGCATGTATCAGTAAAATTGATTATACTTGTAACAATGTTAATATCGCTGACATAATCGTAAGTAATGGTTTGTCCGCTTTGAGTATCAATTATTATTTCACATTTTAATACAAGCATTATGAAAACTTTATTTATTTCAATATTTTTACTTTTTTCAATATCCGTTTTTTCACAAGTAGTTGACAACAATTGCATGTATAAAGGTGTCAAGCTGTATGGCGAAGTTGAGGTTGTTTCAAGCTTTGCCGATTTCCAAGTTTACGTATGTCAAAACTATTGTAGTCAATGTTACGAAGTTGAAATTGTTGACGCTTATCCTTCTTGTAATCAATGGCAAATTGTAAACTCTTACGCAAACTTTACGATAGAAATAACAAAATATTCAAGTTTTGCCGATTTCTGCATTTACATAAAAGACAATAAATATAAAGACGCATTCATTCGCCAATATGTAAAGAGCAAATAATTACTCAATTTCTAATTCATAATCCTCATCACTTATAAATTTTAGCATATATGGCAAAACATTTAAAAATTTACTTTCTTGCTGTTGAAAATCTGCCGATTTTAAAACAACTTTATCAATACCAAAACCATCGCGTAATAGAACATTTGCCACTTTAAAATTCTCAGGTAGTTCTAATATTTCTATTAAAACTCTTAATTCATCAATTGGAA
>JAFGUD010000113.1 GCA_016938685.1 Bacteroidales bacterium
AAAAGCAAATGAAATTAAACACAATGATATGCTCTTTTTTTATTCATTCATCAATTTTTCAATCTTTTCGGTTACGAAATCTTTTATCTCAATAGCAATTTGTTTGTATTCCAATGCTTCATTTTCTGTTGGTTGATACATATCACCAGGATAACGAACTTCAACACCAAAATCACTTAAATTTTGTGGGTCTATTTCGTTAAATTCGTTGTCAAAATCAGCACATTCCGAAAGAAGAAACTCAATGTTGTGTGTTTTTTTAATCTCTTTTCCATTGATTATTAGATATGCTTTTAGGATTTTTTCAACCAATTGCTGGCAATGAAAACATATTGCCGATGTTGCAATAATACTTCCTTCGGTAAGGCGATTGATTACAAGTAAATCTTCATCTGCTTTTGTAATCCAATCTTTTATAAATTGTTTTGTTTCTTTATTCATATTTGTATTCCTTCTTTAAGTGCTTGTTTAACAATATGCCCAGTAATAAGTTTTTTTGTTTCAATTTCTGTATTGCTTTGAATAAGAATATCCGCAGGGATTTTTGCTTTTGCAAGCAATTTTCTGATTTTTGCTTTATATTCTCTTTTTTCCTGAATACTTAATTCATTATTTGTAATTATAAGCAAATCATAATCACTATCTTCCGTATATTCATTCCTTGCTCGTGAACCAAAAAGCAAAATTATGCAAGTCGGAAAAAATTGTAGAGTGATTTGTTTTATTATCTTTTCATTCATAATTTCAATCTTTTATGAAACGTATATTAAATCCTTCTTTAATATTTTCAAATGATATGTCAACCACAAAGCCAGCATTACTTGTAAACAAAATATTTCGCAAATCGTAAATCTCATTTTTTGCATTTGGTGATTTTATTTCAATTTCTATATTCATTTATTGTTATTTTTTTCAGTTCCAACTAACGTAAAATTCCAACTAACGTAAAATTTAACTCGTTAAAAATCAGAGTTTAAGTTAAATCCGACTTCTTCGAGTTTGAGGTCAAATTTAGCAAT
>JAFGUD010000114.1 GCA_016938685.1 Bacteroidales bacterium
ATATGTTCCTTCACAAAATCCATCGATTGTTGGTGTTGAATCTTCTAAAAGACAAGCCAGAACATTTGGATCGGTATCGTCACAATCAATTACTGACTCAGGTATTTCTCCGTCAACTGTATCCATTTGAGTCTTAAATGGTACGCTTGTGTATCCTGCAGGACAAGTACACAATATATCCATTGATTCATATGGATAACATCTCGGATAAATGGAAGCAGCAAAACCATCGCCATCTTGATCCTTATAACAAAACAAAGTATTGATTGAATCATCACAAGCCATAGATGAACATAATACTGCACTTGTAATAGATGTTGAAAAAATAATTGTAAATAAGAACGAAATTAGAAAAAATACTTTTAACACCCCTCTCATGTTTTAATTATAATATTAATTCTTTATAAAGCTTTTTATAAAATACAAAATTGATTTAAACAAAAAAACACTTTTATTAATATGGATGAAGAAAAATTAAAAAATATTCAAAAAAAATCAGAACTTCAAGAAATGGGACGTAAGAGTCGACAGAGGGGAATGCTTTTTGAAGTGAAGGTTAGAGAAGATTTGGAATCTAAGGGGTGGATTGTAACAAAATGGATGAACACTGTTGATTTTGAAAGAGATAAGGTTGGTCCTGCAAGAAGAAAATTTAATCCCTTTACAAAATCACTTTCTATTGGAACAGGATTTCCAGATTTACTTTGTTTTAAAAAAAATGGAGACTTATTTGAAGTTATTGGAGTTGAAGTTAAAACTGGCGGATTGTTAGATAAATTTGAAAAGGGTCAAGCTCTCTGGTATTTGGAAAAAGGAATAATACCCCGAATTTTAATTGCAAAAAAAGAAAAAGATGAAAATAATGCCCGTAAAGTTGTTGTTGAATATATTGATTTTGAAGAAAAATATGTAAGAAGTGGCAAATTAAACAAAAAAATGCCAAAAAATTTGAATAAAAATAATTAATTATTATCATAAAAAAATTTAATGAAAATTTTATTAGTACTGATATTACTTCTGCCGACCGCTTTTGCAATCAATTTAACTGTTGATTATCCGAAAAATGTTTTATTAAATTCGGAATTTGAAATTGGAATTTATAGCAATTCTTCCGAATCTTTTGATATCAAAATTGATATCTTTGAAGACGAAAAAAGAATATCAAGAATCTGGAATGGCGAAAAGTGGGCTTCCACAATGTATTATTTAATTAATGATTTTTCTTCTGAAAAAACATATCAATTAAAAACTGAAAATCATATTGGAATAGCTGATTTAATTGTAAAATTAAGAAAGGATAAGGACGTTTTTATTTTTGGACCCTATCAAATAAATATAGATAAATCTAATTCAGAAAATAATGAAATAGAAAATAA
>JAFGUD010000115.1 GCA_016938685.1 Bacteroidales bacterium
AAATTTGACCTTAAACCCGAAGATGTTGGATTTAACTTAAATTCTGATTTTTAACGAGTTAAATTTTACGTTAGTTGGAATAAAAAAAAACTCAACCCAAATTAAAAATATAAAATGGATAAAGAATTAATTAACTCAATTAAAGCAGGAACTAAAATAATACAAATTATTAGTTTTGAGACATTAAGAATTCACGCAGCATTGATTAATGCTTCAAATTATTTGAGCCGTGAATTGATAGTATGGGACAGAGTTGTCGGAATACAACGCTGGGATAAAGAAAATAAAAAATTCAAAGAACCGGAAGGAAATGAAAACCCTGCGACTATTTTGGATTTTTTTAACGAAGAAGATACAAAAAATGTAATTCTTCTTTTGCAAGATTTTTACCCCGACTTAACCGAAGATAAACCAAAAATTATCCGAACATTAAGAAATATTGCTCTTTCAAACAATAATAATAAAACACTAATTCTTAGCCAGCCACATCATCAATTGCCGAAAGAATTAGAAAAAGAAGTGCAAATTATTGAACTTCCTTATCCAACTTTTGCAGATATTAAAGCAATTTACGGGAAAGTTTGCAATGAGTTTAAAATTGCCCAAAAAGAACCGGATGACGAATTGATTGAAGCCGCTCTTGGACTTACAATTATGGAAGCGGAACGTGCTTTTGCAAGAGCGTATATCGAAGACGGTGAATTAACCGCAACGCAAATTCCGATAATAATAAAGGAAAAAGAAAGCATCATCAAAAAAAGCGGTTTTTTGGAATATTATCACCCGAAGGAAACAATGCAAGATATTGGCGGATTGGCTAATTTAAAAGATTGGTTACAAAAACGCGGTCGTGGTTTTGATAAATCGGCAAAAGAATTTGGATTAGATACGCCAAAAGGCATTTTGCTTTTGGGTATTCCCGGAACAGGAAAAAGTTTAACAGCAAAAGCAATTGGTAGCGAGTGGCAGTTTCCATTATTACGTTTAGATATGGGCAAAATTTTTGGCGGAATTGTCGGAGAAAGCGAGCAAAATATTCGTGGGGCATTAAATATTGCCGAAGCCATTGCACCTTCTATACTTTGGATTGATGAAATAGAAAAAGGAATGTCCGGAATTTCTTCATCAGGTAGCACCGATGGTGGAACTACTGCAAGAGTTTTGGGAACATTTTTGACATGGATGCAAGAAAAAACAAAACCTGTTTTTGTTGTAGCAACTGCAAATAACATTTCGCAATTACCACCCGAATTGTTAAGAAAAGGTCGTGTTGATGAAATCTTTTTTGTGGACTTACCAACCGAAAAAGAGCGGGAAGATATTATTAAAATTCATATAAAACGAAAAAATCGCAAACCTGAAAAATTTAATATTAAAGAACTTGCAAAAGTAAGCAAAGGATTTTCGGGTGCAGAATTAGAAGAAGCTATAAAAGAAGCAATGTTTCAGGCATATGATAAAGCGGAAGATGTTACCACCGAAGATATAAAACAAGCCATTGAAAAAACATTTCCCCTTGCTAAAACAATGAGCGAAGTAATTGACAATATGCGTAAATGGGCAAAAAGCAGAGCAGTTATGGCATCAGCAGAAGAAGCAGAAAAATTAGAAATTAAGGAAGAAGAAAAAACGCCAAAACTAAAACAAGAACAATACAATAATCCATTTATCAATTAAAAAAAATGCTACATTATTTTGCACAATTACCTAAACGCAATTATTTAACAACTGATGAGTTGGTTAACACAGCTTATTATGCATTTTCACCATTTTATCAGTATTTACAAACTTCAATTAAAGCATCAGAAGATAGAGCAGAAATTAAAGCCAAATGGAAAAAAGTTAAACAAGACAATTTAGTTGAACTTCAAATAATCGGTGGTTTATATGAAATACCAAAAACAACTAAAATTAAATTGTTGAATGTTGAAAAGGGTGTTTATACAATTATCGGAATAAAAGACTAAGATTTTGATGAACCTTTAATTTATTGGATAAATGGACAAAAAGAAAAAATTTCAATTTCGCAAAACGATTTTATTTCTAACAATAAAATAAAATTACCTTTTGAATACGAAAAAATTGAAAAATCAAGTTGGGCTGGTGAACCGTTAAAACTTGAACCAAACTGGATTGTCCTAAAACCTAACGACGAAATTTCTCAAAATGGTAAAATATTCAAAGTTAAATCAATACAAAATGACTTAATAGAAATATCAGGCATTTTAGAAAATTCAAAAATTTCATACAATAATAAAACTATTCATTTTGAAATTATATCTAAAAATGAGTTGCCAAAAAATTGCAAAATTATAAAAGAAGACGCAAACAGATTTGTTGTATATTCCGAAAAAGCAAACAGCAACTATCCAAAACTTTACAATTTATTGCACAAAGAAAACATAAAATTTGAAGATGGTTCAAAATTCGTTGCTGAACCACACGAAAATATGACTTTTAAAATTTCGGATAATTCTATAATTGGTAAAAGAGTTGTTTGTAATGATGTTAAGTTTATAATTAAAGACCTTAAAAACAACAATAAAGACCAATTTTGGATACAACTCGAAGAGTTTGACGAAACCGATGATGATATTCCGGGATTTTCACCCTTGAAATATTTTTTTGATGATGATATTTCTATAAAAGATGATGCAGGAAATGAATATTCTTTATTTCAAGGTATTGAAAGTGAATACAAACTTATTTTAAAAGAAAAGAATAATCAAAACAGATTTCAAAATTTTTGTTTTCCAAAGGGTAAAATTTTACAAGTTCGAGTAAACACTTATCAACTACGTAAACAATTGGAAGCCGTTTTAACGCTTCAAAATATGCCGGTTGGAGAACATTCAAATTTAATAAAGTTGTTTGAAAACAGAGAACGAGTTCTTTGGCACGAACCAAATAAAATAAATAAACTTGATTGGATAGTTTTGACAGATGACAACAGAAGCGGAGCAAAAGAGCAACGAAATTTTGTAAAACAAGCAATCCAAACCCCTGATTTTGCAATTTTAGAAGGTCCGCCCGGCTCAGGGAAAACAACGG
Organism: Bacteroidales bacterium; assembly: GCA_016938685.1. GTDB lineage: Bacteria > Bacteroidota > Bacteroidia > Bacteroidales > JAFGUD01 > JAFGUD01. The sequence continues at coordinate 3,052 of JAFGUD010000115.1, forward strand.
TTATTTTAGAATTAATTTGTCAGTTGGCTAAACAAGGACAACGCATTTTACTTTGCGGCTCTACACACGTTGCTATTGATAATGTGTTGGAACGTTTGCACGAAAAACGAAACGGAGAACAAACTTTGATACAAAAATTTAATATTTTACCTGTTCGCATTGGAGATGAAAACCGTATAAACGAAGATGTAAAAGAGTTTCAAATTGATAATTTAATAAAAGACCACCAAATTTCACAAGATTTATTACTTGATGTTGCAAATTTGGTTTGTGGAACTACGATTGGAATTTTACAACACCCACATTTTAAAGATAGAAAACAAAAATCGTTTTTTCACAAAGGCGAAAGAAAGACATATTTTGAAGAACCAATTGTTCCTGATTTTGATTATCTAATAATTGATGAAAGCAGTAAAACAACATTTCAGGAATTTTTAGTTCCTGCATTGTATGCTAAAAAATGGATACTTGCAGGTGATGTTATGCAACTTTCACCTTTTACCGATAGAGAGCAAATTGTGGCTAATTTGGAAAGTTTACAATTAAAAGATGGTAACCCGTTGCCCAAAGAATATCAGTTAGCAGTTTTTTACTTGCATAAAATCATTGAAATTGTAAAATATGCTAAGAACAGATTTATATTACCAGTACCTGTCAAAGTTATTGAAGCCTTTTTTATAGAAATGGGAAAAAGAAATTTTGAAAACTTAGAAATTGCTATTTTTAATGTCAATACAACAAAACTTGAACTCATTGCCAGTAATTTAATTATTATTGATGAGAATATTTTAAAAGATAATTTAAACAATCTACCCGAAACTCATGCAGTTTTAGAACCAAGATTAAAAATTGATTGGCAAACTTCCGAACACGCATTTATTCATAATGTTTGGCAAAACAAAGGTAATAATTTTAAGTTGAGAATTAAAGGCAAAGAAATGGAAAATAGTTTTGACATAGTTGAAAATACAAATCAGTTTTTAAAAGAAAAATCGTGGGCAGAAGAAATTGCGTGGAGAGTTGACCGTGAACATCAACTAAGATTATTAAGCGAAAGTAAAACACAAAATTACCGAAAAGCAATTGAAGAATTAATTCCGCTTTCATTGGATAAAAAAGATATTGAAACTCGCATTAATACAATTGCAACCATTGCTTTCCCTTCCATTTTGGAAAGTTTAATCAAAGGAATTCCGGCTCGTTTCAAACAAACAGAAACGACTATTTCAAAGGGTTTTAACCAACAAGAATTGAAACATCGCAGAACTGTTTTAACTTATCAACAC
>JAFGUD010000116.1 GCA_016938685.1 Bacteroidales bacterium
TTATCACGAACACCTTTTTCAAATACTATTTTCAAATAAATAATTCCATTTTCAACCTGCGGAGTCAAATTCATATCATTGGATTTATCCCAGGTTTTTAATTCATAATGTACTTCCCAATAATCGCCTTTTTTTATAATTTCGTCGACAACTGTTGCAGTGCGCATAAATTTTTTGTCTGATAATGTATTAATTTCTTTTGCGACATTCTTTTTCCAGTCTTTGAATACAATGGGCCCAGACATTGCTGCCATTACACTGTCACTACGAGTACGCAAAGCAATATTTTCAACATCTGGGTTCACATAAAAATATTCGGTTATAAATTTTTTTATCAATTTTTCCCGAACAAATTTATCAGACAATTGGTCAATTGAAACAGGGGTTCCAATACGATCGCTGGACAGATTATTTGGTTGAAAAACAAAAGCATCAATGTATCTGTCATTATTTGCATCAAACAATGCACCCGAAAAATAAAGTGCTGTGACTGATAACAACAAAATCATAATTCCAGAAAAAAACATAATAATTTTTCGCATCAGTCAATCCGATAATAGTTAAAATCAGCAACATAAAAACCCATTGTCTGTGGATAAAAGTTTTTGTTCCTTGCTACTTTCATAAAAATTTTTACATTAAAACGCCCAGCGATGTTTGAAACCAAAGTTAAATTAACTTGCCATGTACCACCATTATCAGATATTTTTCCAGCAGGCATTATAGATAATGATTTCTCATCAATTTGCCAAGTTTCGCCATTTTGAAATCGTTTTCTATAATCAGGTAAAATATCATAAGAAAATCTGGAATATAAATCTTCGCTGATACTACAATAGATTGCGCATGAACGTTCGCCGAACATCAGTGTGTCGCCGGAAATACAGGTGTTACGGTCACAATCTTTCCATGCATTTTCATTTTCCGAATTATCTTTTGATATTTTGAACCAATCTTTTACAAAATTTCCAGCAACAGATTCTTGCATTGTTCTTTGGACAGGGTATTCAAAAGAAACAGGATTTTTGCCAACAATTTTCCATTCACTATTTTCACTGTTTGTGGAAATCATAAAAGGTTCTAATCGTTCAGAACGTGCAGACCATAGAATAATTCCACACAAAAATACGATTATAAAAAAAGCTACAAAAGTGCAAATAGCCATAAAGCGGGAAATAGCTATGCTTTTTCCCGCTGGATCCGCCGGTGTTTGAAAATTTCCCGGATAGTCCAACTATACTCTCCTTGTGACTAAATATAAAAA
>JAFGUD010000117.1 GCA_016938685.1 Bacteroidales bacterium
CAATTAGATACTAAACAAAAATCATTGCTTGCCCAATCTTATGCAAATTGCGTAAGTCAGTAAATTAAAACCGCCATCCGGCGGTTTTTTACAAATAATAATCTGCTTTTGATTTTGCAATACTTGTGTACAACTCTACATATTCATTAATGTATGAAAATTCAAACATATTTCTATAATCAAATTTAAACATCATTTGAAAAACTGCTTGTTCAACAGAAACTAATCCATGTTTTTGCATTATTATAATCATAGAATTAAAATATTCATAGAATGTCTCTACCCATTTTTTTGGAATCATAAATGATCCGCCTGGAACATCATAGTCGGCATTAATCATTGCTATATCAACCATGCTTTGTTTTGAAAGAGTTTTTGATGTTGCAGGTTTAATTGGTTTTGAAATTTTTTTATAAATATTATAAACAAATCTTGGAATAAAATGTGGTGGTGATTTTCCTAATGTTGGGGCTATACAAAAACGACATCTTTTAGGACGTGCAGATATATAACCAGGCCATTTTTTCCAACAACGTGCAAAGTTTGGATTAAATGAACCTGCATCAATCCACATGAAATAATTCGATTTAAACTTATTATTTTCAGCAGCCCATCTGATTATTTCAGGTTTTGATAAAATTATACTAAGATAATCCAACCATTCATTTGGTTTTTTATGTCTTAATAAAAAACCAACATTGTTCTTCATACCTTCTAATAAACCTAGATTAACTTCACGTTTCTTGTATATAGGAAGCTGAGAAAAATTCATAACCCGCATAATTATTTTTTTATCCAATCCTTTGGATTTTAAAAATATCGCAGTTTCTTTGTCACACCACAAAGCAACCCTCTCAAACGTATTTATTAATTTTTCTAAGGATTTTAGATAAAAGTCTTCAAATTTTCTATCTCGTCTTTTTATAGCGCTTAAATTTTTTTGATCAGGCATTTTGAATAACATTGTACAAAAAGTTATATCATCCCTTTTTTTGTTGTATTTGATTTCCATTAGATTTCTCTTTGTTGAAAAAAACTCCTAATAAAAATTAGGAGTCGGGAAGTTCAACAGTCATACAACTTTGACCATGCGGTTTTCAGACCAAAGGTCTTTTTTTATAGCCACATCTTCCCGACATAATGTCGGGACACAGATCAGTAAAACACTTAAAGTGTCAGTTGCAAGGGTGTTGAAGCCCAACTACTAACTTTTGTCCTTGTTTCTAC
>JAFGUD010000118.1 GCA_016938685.1 Bacteroidales bacterium
CAATCCAAACCGTTTGAATGTGGCAATAACCAGAGCAAAATTTCAATTGGTAATATTCGGAGATTACAATTATTTTGCTCAAAAAAGCCGGTCGGAAGATTTAAAACAATTAGCATTAAATACCAAAGTTCAATAAATATGAAAGCAACTTTAACAAAAAAGATAAAAATTAAATCTGCAACTGCATACCTTGTTTTTGAAAAAGAACAAGAACGAAAAGATATTCAAAAGTTTTTAAACGGTGAAGAATTTGAAGACGAAACAATTAATAATCGAGTTAAAGAGTATTTAAAAAGTATAAAACTAATTGGTTTAGATGGCATTATTACAAAAGATGGTGAAATAGTAAGAAAAACCGGTAAAATGTTTGTGCGTGAAGAAGGTAAGTATAAGATTTGGTTTGCTGAAAATGATAATTTTCTCGGAACTAAAATTTTGCATTTTGAACGAATAGCACCAAAAGAAAATGAACGAGTTGATATTTTAAATGTTAATTTTCAGAAAGAAAACTATTTTTTACCTATAAATGACAACGAATTCTCAGATTTAAAACTGATTATCAATAATCAAATAGCCGGACAAATCAATAACACCAACGATACGATAAATTTATCTTGGATTTGGGACGACTTGGAAAAATCTCATTATGTTTTTGTTGGACAAATAAATAGAAATAACATAAAACCACATTCAATAAATTCAGATAAAGATTTGAATGAATTTATTTTTAAAATATTTCCCGATTGGGATAAAAAACAAAACAGATTAAAAATTCAATTTCGTAATCTTCAAAAAGACAACGAAAGAATTAATTTTAATACAAACTATAATTATAAAAATCAAATAGGTTTTGATACAATTGAAATTTTAGAAATTCCGATTATGCCATACAATACCGAAGATGCCATAATTTGGCGTAATTGGCTTGTTGAACAAGAACTTAATAAGGATTATTACTTGAAATACGATTTTGAAAATCTAATAAAATCAACAAACAGAAAAGAAGGTTTTAGTTTATATTTTAATTCGTTAGATATTCCTGAAATTGAAAATTACAGAAATGAAATTTTCGACAAAGACCGACCAAAACAAAGTCCTGCATTTTGGCATTTAACCGCACCAAACGACCTTAATCCTGATATTTCAATTAAATATTCGGACAAAACTCTTGATTATCCGGTAGGAAAACAAATATCATTTGAGCAAATATCAAATGAATTAAAAAACAATACCAATCATCAAATTAATGCTGTTTTTTATTACGACAAATTTGTAAATACTCACAATCAACAAAATGCAATGAAAGCATTTTTTGACTGTTTCGATTGCCAAACAAAAATTTTGATTACAGATAATTCGCAAACTCGAAGTGATTTTTTACAAAAAAATGCAAGTTGCATTAAGCAACAATTTCTTAATCAGGTCTTTACCAATAGCAAGTCCCAACATAATAGATATGTTGTTTTGTGCGAAAACAAACAAAAATATTCAGTTTGGCAAATGCCATCTTCAATTGATTTTATTCAATTTACCGACAAATTTATAAAACCAAATTCAATTGGTTCTATAAAAGATAGTTCATCCTATAATCGTGTAAAAATTGAAATGTTAAAACCCGAATTACGAACCTTTATAGAAAGCAAAATATAATGGAAAAGACAAAAATTCAATCAATATCTAAATCCAAAATCGTTGATTACAGCGAGAAAGAAATACGGAATTTCTGGTTAAAAAATGAACTAAACAAAAAGACGAGTTTCATTGAAGAAATATTGTCAAATTATAAAAATTCAATTTCAAATGAACTCACAAAAATTCAGGATAGTTCAATCATCAAATTTATTCTACAAAATATTGAAAATTCATTTTTTAATACATTTATTCAAAATAATCCGATTTTAAATTCTATTTGGGAAGATATAAAGAAAAATGTAGTTTTCAATTATATTCTAAAAGATACCCAAGACAGCGTAATTTGTATTCAAACAGAGCAAATTGATGATGCAAAACTTATCACGGAAATATTTAATGCAAGTAAACGAAGAAATAGAATTTACATTTTTACAAACGAAGAACCTGAAAAACTAAAAGAACTTGCAGGTGCTTGTTTAATCAGATACGGAGTTAAGAACATTGGCTCTTTTATTTTAATAAATCCAAACTCGAACAATTCACAAGGTATTTTATTTACAGCCCCTTTCCTCGAAAGTAGTTTTTCAAGTAGCAATATTGCTTTGGAATTAGATAAAAATCAGATAAATATATTGTTTCGCTTTTTTAGTTATAATTTTTGGAACAAAGCAACTCACGAAATTATTGACAATTTTGAAACTGCAAAATCGGTATCAGAACCGCCTTTGGACTTTCTACCCAACATTCAGGACTTTTGCGATTTTGATTTTGTGAAGCAAAAAATTTCCGAACAAACAGATAATTTAATTCTAACAGTTCCGAGAATTGAAACCAATCATTTAGTTGATTTTAAGAAAATTCAGAATTCAAAATTTTTCACAAATTTTCAAAACAACGATTTTGATTTACTACATTCTATTGAACGAAATGAAAATGAAATCCTCGCAAATCAAAATCAAATCAATTTGAGATTAATTATTTCCGACAATAATGAAAGTTGGTTAATACCCAAAACTCATATTTCAAACGAAGACAACATTTTTGCTCTGCAATTAAATGATTTACAAAAAAGTAAACTTAAAAAAGTGATTGATTTCCTTTTTGAAAATGCAAAATACGAATATCATTTTTCAAAATACAGAAAAGAATTAGTAAACCGCAATGTTCGTTTAATTTCAGATTTAAACAATGAAATTACAATCAAAGAATTAGATAGCCAAAAAGCAGAAGATATAAACTCGCCCGAATTTGTAGAAGAATCAAATTTTGAAAGTCAAGAGCCAAAATTTTCAGACGATAATATTTCTTGTAAAATAGAATTCAAATGGAATATTAACCCATTTTATTTACCGCAAAATGCTAAAAGGGCAAAGATTTATGAAGAATGGCATAAAGTTGAAAATGAATTCCAAAATATTTGTCATCAATTAGAAAAATCAATTTCTGATAATGAAAACAGAAATATAACCGAAAAATTGAAACGCTTTATCCTTGGGAAAAAACAATCTTTTTCAAAAAATATTGAAGAACTTAATAAATTTAAAGCAATAAAATTATCTGATTTAGAAATTTCTAAAAGAAAAGAAAGGATTACGGAATTTAATAATCTTATTAAAAATGTGTCCGTAAATATTTTTGAAATTGAAACAGAAGTAAAAAAATCGGAAATTGATAACGAAATTGAAAAACTAATTGAAAATAAAGATACTAAGGAGAAAGAATTAAAACAATTTATTGAAAAAAACGAAAAAGAAATTGAACAAAAAGAAACCAACAAGCAGCAGAAATTAGAAGAATTTTGCAATAAATATGATACCAAAATTTCTGAATTAGGAAAATTCAAGAGCGAATTACAACGCAAAAAAGATAAGAAAAAACAAAAAATTGAAGAAGACCAAAAAATATTAGAAGAATTGCAAGAAATTGAAGGTTTTAATTTCAGAAACAAGTTTGAAGAAGAAAAGAAAAGGTTTGAAAGTGAAATTAGAAAAATAGAACAGGAAATTGAACGTAAAGAAAAAGAAAAATCAAAAATTGGAAATGAAACAGACCAACAAACTTCTTCGCTTAATTTTGTAATTTCAGGCAAAGAGAGCAAATCAAAAAATCAAAAATTAGAATTTACCGTTCCTGAAAAATTATTAAGTTTACCAAAAATCGGAGAATTATACGAACAAGGCAATCAGAAATTTTTGGCGATAGAATTTTGGGAAGATTATGAAATCGGAAAACAAGAAACGGAACGTTTAAATGCAAAACTTTGTGCAAAACTATAAAAAATAATTAAATATGAAATTTAAACACTTGTTGATAATTTTTCTTATCGTTAATCTTGCTTGCTTTGCAGTAGCAGGATTAGATAAACGTTTGGCTCAAACAGGAAATTATAATTCACCGGAAGACAATAACAGACGAATTGCAGAAGTTTCATTAGTAACTTATTCGTCTTTTGGTGGTGCTATTGGAACATTAGCAGGCTTTTATATTTTTAACCATAAAATATCAGAGAAAAAGCAATATCTTAGAACAAATATATATTTGTTGATTTTAGAAAATATTTTTCTTTATTTTCTTATTTTTAAAGCATTTAAAAAACGAAATGAATAAAATATATGGCAGAACAAACAATAACAATAGAAATTGACGAAAACGGCAAAATAAAAGCCGAAACCGAAGGCATAAAAGGCGAAATGTGTCTTGATGAACTTCAAAAATTACTCGAAGATTTTGGTGATTTGCAATCAGTTAATAAAACTGACGAATTTTACCAAAATCAAACAATTAACGTGAATAATAAAATTCAAAACAAAAAAATATGAGTGCAGTAGTAAAAACTATAACGCCGTTTATAAACAAAGAAATGCTATTGCAAGCACTTGATTGTTTGAATTTTAAATATACAATCTACGTAAACGAAATAGTTACCGAACGTGTTGATTTTTATGGGAATCAGAAATTTGTGTTTCTGAATGGTCGTTACAATTTTGTCCACGATTCGAGTTCAAACGATGGAGCCAGTTATATGATAAACAGGTATCCTTGGGGTAACATTGATAAACAAGAATATAAGGGTGTTTCTACATTTTTGCAGTCTGTTGAAAAAGAATACAATCGCATTTATGCCGAAAAACTTGCAGAGTTGGAACGAATACGCCAAGAACAACTCGCGGAACAAGAACGTATTAGATTAGAAGAAGAAATGAAACGAATTGAGCAAGAACGTATTGCTTATGTAGAAAAACAAAAACAAACGATAATTCAAAAAGCAAAAGAACAAGGTTACAGTGTTCAAGAGAAAAAAGTAAACAACAAAATAAAACTAATTTTACACCGAAACACCTATTAAATGAATATTGCTCATTTAGAAGAATATAGTTATATTTACGGTCCCGGTTGTCGCTATGTAATTTGGGTTCAGGGCTGTTCAATTCGGTGTAAAGGGTGCTGGAATAAAGAAATGTGGAATTTTGAAACAAAACAAGAATTTTCGGTATACGAATTAATAAACAAAATTTTAAAAGAAAAAGAATTTATTGAAGGTGTAACAATTTTAGGCGGTGAACCTTTTGACCAATACAATGAACTTTTTGAATTATCAAAACTTATTCACGAAAATAAATTATCACTGATTTTATACACCGGTTACGAAAAAGAAGAATTTAAAAATAAAAATTATTTAGAAATTGTGAATTATATTGATATTCTGATAAGTGGCAGATACAATGAAAAATTTAGAAATATGCAATTAGGTTTAATCGGTTCATCTAATCAAACAATTGACTTTTATTCAGATAGATATTGTCAAAATGATTTATCTAAAACAAACGAAGTAGAAATAACATTAACAAACTCTGGAAAATTAGAATTATATGGATACCCCGAAAATACTAATAAAAAATACCCGTAACATTGTATATGCGATAATTGCGGGCATTGTGCGGAACTTGAAACTTTGGAATAATAATTAACATTTTACTGTAAATGAAACATTTTACTTTCAAATCTCGCAACTACGCATATACATTCACGTTACGGGTAACTTAAAAAATAAAAAATGAGAATATGGAAAATAGCTTCAAGATGGAGTAATAATGGAGACTCTAATTC
>JAFGUD010000119.1 GCA_016938685.1 Bacteroidales bacterium
AGTATAAAATTCGAATCACGAAATTTAGTTGTGACCACACTCGTGCCTAGAATATTTTTTTAGGCACAAAATCGGGAAAGATCCGTTGTAACAGAATTTGGAATTACAATGTTTGTTAAACTGCTGCAATAATAAAATGCATGATCACCAATTGTTGTGACAGAATTTGGAATTGTAATGCTTGTTAAACTTGAGCAAGAAGAAAACGCCCAAACACCAATTATTGTGACCAAATCTGGAATAGTAAAATCTCCACTTTTTCCTTCCGGAAATTGATATAATGTAGTTTTGTTTTTGTTATAGAGTACTCCGTCCAAAGATGAATAATTTTGATTGTTTGTTGTAACTATAATTTCGGTTAAACTGGGACACTCATGAAATGCATGTTCACCAATTGTTGTAACTGAACTACCAATGGTAATGCTTGCTAAACTGGTGCAAAGATAAAATATTTTCTCACTAATTGAAGTGACAGAATTTGGAATTGTAATGCTTGTTAAACTGCTGCAATAACGAAATGCTTCTTTACCAATTGTTGTGACAGAATCAGGGATCGTAATATTTGTCAAATCGGTGCAATAAGAAAATGCCTCATCACCAATTGTTATGATAGAATTTGGAATTGTAATACTTGTTAGATTATGGCAAAATCTAAATGCATTATTACCAATAGTAGTTACTGAATTTGGAATGGTAATGCCTGTTAAACTGGAGCAAGAAGAAAATGCATGATCACCAATTGTTGTGACAGAATCTGGAATGGTAAAATCTCCACTTTTTCCTTCCGGAAACCGAATCAATGTAGTTTTGTTTTTGTTATATAGTACTCCGTCAAAAGATGAATAATTTTGATTGTTTGTTGTAACTATGATATCGGTTAAACTGGAGCAAGAAGAAAATGCATGATCACCAATTGTAGTTATTGAATTTGGAACTGTAACGCTTGTTAAACTAGGACACTCATAAAATGCATATTCACCAATAGTAGTTACTGAATTTGGAATGGTAATGCTTGTTAAATTGGAGCAAGCTGAAAACGCCGAATAACCAATTGCTTTTACTATGTACGTTGTTCCTGAGAAGTAAACAGTTTCAGGTATTATTACACTACCTTCATACACACCTCCATAAGTAACTTCAACTTCTCCCTGAGAAATTACATTATAAGCAATTTCGTCAACAATAAAATCAAATCTGTTTTGTAGCTTGCTTTTTTCATCTAATCTCTCTCTACTAATTTCGCTTCTTTCTTGCACCAGTAGTTTCCCTAATTCCAGAGTCATTTTTTCACTGTTATTCGTTTGTGCTGTTAAACTGAAAATCAGTACAAATAAACTTAAGATTGTTTTTTTCATTCATCACTCCTCTTTTTAAAATTTTTTTGTGGTCTTCAAATTACTTGAATGAAATTGATACTGCCACTTTTTGCTTTTATTTTCTAATTTCCAACTTTTTTATCAACAAAAGTTACTTTTAACTTGTTGCCTAATTTCTATGACACATACTCTATTACAAAGGAGTCTTTAAATGTCATAATTAAAAGCTATAACGAAATTATTTAACTTGCAAGAAAGAAGTAATTTAAATTTTGTGAAAATTCTAAAACCAACTTTATACTTTTTTTATATTTCAAAACCCGATAACTAAGACTACTTTTGGGGATAAAAGTAGCAAATTTCCAGCGATGAAATCATTGGATCTCTAAAGAATTTTCGCACCGAATTTCCCGAATGAAGACGAATGACCTCCAGTTTACGTTACAAAATGTAGAGACACACCGCTGTGTGTCTCATAAATCAGGATTTTACAAAAAATCTTTCTTTTGTTTAAATCTGAACATAACAATCTTTTCTCTAAGCTTACTTTTGGAAACAAAAGTAACAAAAATTTCAGCTTTTTATAAAAGTTGAACCAGCTTCACTAACCTTGCGGTTAGAATTCCACTGGTGATCGTGCTTTTATGTTGGAAGCATTGCTTTAGAAGGAGGAAAATTCTACTTTTTTTGTCTTCTTCTCTTTAAAAACCACAATCTCAAGAGTTTACTTATACCGGCTGAACTTGAGCACCGTGTGCTGGGAGAAGCCGGTTCAAGCTGATTGTACTCAATCAGATTGAATGCTAAAGTAACGAAATATTCATAATTCCACCTGAGAAGGGGGATGAAGAGGGTTTCTTGGTTTTGATTGAACTTTTACAAAAGTTCAGCCTTTTTATTTACCTTTTTTAGCAAAAAAGGTAATCTTTATTTCCAGCGATGAAGTCGCTAGATTCTTATTTAAATTTCTAAAACAGAATTAACCTTTTCTTCCTATTTTATCGTAATTTATAATTTTGTTACTCTAGATTACTTTTGGAAAAAAAAGTAACAAAATTTTCAGCTTTTTAGAAAAGCTGAACCAAAAACAACCCCCTTTTAGACAATATTATCGTTAGCATCACATTCAACTTTTCCGAGTACAGAAAAGTTGAACCAGCTCCACTAACCTTGCGGTTAGAATTCCG
>JAFGUD010000120.1 GCA_016938685.1 Bacteroidales bacterium
AATAACTCAAATTTGGATGTTTGAAAAACTCCAAATTTGCTAGTTATTCTTAATCGTCAGGATTATTTGTGAATAATCCGGGTTAAAAATATTTTACACAAAATCTTCGCCTTTTTCTACGCGAATATCTGTAACTATTTGTCGTATATGTTGTTCATCTTTAAGGGTAGAAATCAACAATAAATCGTCAGATTCTGCAACAATTGCATCTTTTAGTCCGTGTACAACAACAAGTTTATTACTTGGCACATGAATAATAGAATTTTGTGTATCGTAGAGCAAAATATTATCTCCGCTTACCACATTTCCGTTTTCAACTTTTTCGGAATAATCGTACAAAGAACTCCAAGTTCCTAAATCCGACCAGCCAAAATCAGCAGGAAGAACATTCACATTTTCGGCTTTTTCCATTACACCGTAGTCAATAGAAACGGTTTTTACTTTTTTGTAAACATCGTCTATAAAATCTTTCTCTTTTTCGGTATAATAAACGCCATCATTATCAAACAATCCGTTTACATCGGGTAAAAGATGTAACATGGCATCTAAAATTGTTTTAACAGACCAAATAAAGATTCCTGAATTCCACAAAAACTCTCCGCTTTCCACAAATATTTTAGCCATTTCAATATCAGGCTTTTCTGTAAAAGTTTTTACTTTGTTGATTCCGGGAGCAGTTTCGGAGCAATCGTTACAAATTTGAATATAGCCGTAACCAGTTTCAGGTCTTGTTGGTTTTAAACCAATTGTAAGCAAAGAATTATTTTCAGAAGCATAAGTTAAAGCATTATTTATCACATTCTGAAATTGGTCAACATAAATCACAAGATGGTCGGCTGGAGTAACAACGATATTTCCAAGCGGATTTTTTTGTTTAATTTTATGAGCTGCATAAGCAATACAAGGAGCAGTATTTCTACGGGAAGGTTCAGCTAAAATATTTTCGACGGGTATTTCCGGCAATTGATTTTTTACTTCATCAACGTAAATTTCATTGGTAACAACCAAAAAATTTTCGTTTGGACAAACACCTTTAAATCTGTCAAAAGTTTGCTGAATTAAAGTTCTGCCTGTGCCAAGTACGTCAATGAACTGTTTTGGTTTTTTTGTGCGACTTAACGGCCAGAATCGGCTACCAACACCGCCGGCCATTATTACGCAATAGTTATTTTTGTTCATTTGATTGGGGTTTATTTTTTTTGCAATTCCATATTTAAATATTGAGTTCTAATAATCACTAAATCACATTATTTATCAATAATGTGAAGTTAAAAGTTTATAAAGTCAAAAGTTTATTTGCATATTATTTATTTTTTAAGGTGCTTATGAGGGCTTAGTCGTTATGTTGATTTTTTATTCAAATTTTAGCTAACCAAAAAAACATAAATTTCATGTAACTTTATGAACTTTAAACATTTAACTTTAAAACTAACGAATTATGTAAATAATTCGGGTTAATAATTTCAACAAAAGTATGCCTTTTTTTTAAAAAAAAGCAACTAAATTGACCGAACCGGTATTGATTAACCTACTATTTTGCGAGTATCTGCCTGAATACAAGAAAGTAATTTGAAGTGTTTTACCAATGTTTCTTTTAACATTTATTAGCCAAGTTAGATTAAAATCCGGTTTTAATCCTTCTAACATAGAATAAGCTACACTTGTTGAAACATCTCCATGAAAATTATTGTCTATAATATTTATTTCTGCTGAAACTCTGTTCTTTTTAGCAAAAACAACTGTTGATGAAATAGTTACAGTGTTTATTAGTAAAACTTCGGTGTTTTTTATATTTCTTTTGTCGGAATATGAATATTGAAGCGAAAAATCAACGTTATCATTTGTAAATAATAGGTTCAAAGAATTTTTATTTTCTTTTATTAAATAATTTCGCACCAAAGAAAATTCACTTTCTAAGTTTTTTTGAGAGAAAAACAATTCATCTGTCAAAATTAAATTGCCCGAAAACCGATAACGCCCAACTACTTTTTTTGACCTTAACTGATTTAATTCGTAACCATTTACCAATAACATAATCGACTTGTTTTTCTGCCACAAATAACTAAAATTCAGCTTTTTATTACAACTTAAATTCAAAACATTATTAGCATAAAAATTTGATTTTACAACGTTAGTATCAGTAAAATCCAACAAGTTAAAATCATAGGATTTATGTTCAATATTAAACGCAAAACTATTATTTATTTTAGAAGCAATTTTGTGAATTTTTGTTTCTTCTTTGAATAATTTCAGCGGATTAAAAACGACAGTTTGAGTAATATTTTTACCGTAAACTTTCACGTATTCGTTTGATTGCAAAGGAACACGAACATAATTTGCTAAATCGGAATAAGAAGCAATTTCAAACTCGTCTATTTGTTTCAATCCATCTTCGTTGTAATCTATCCAGACGTAAACACCTTTTGTTGGCTCAACTTCAATAAAAATATACTGTAGTTTTTGTTCCAATCCACCTGAAATTGTGCCGACTATATTAAAAATCAAAGCTTTATTCAATAAATTAAAATTCAAATCTATGCGTCCGGTAAGACTATTTTCGGGTTTATTGTTAGTCAAAAGAGAATCTACAATATAAAGCTCACGATAATTCAACAAAAAATTAACATTGTAAGCCTGTCTTTTTATTTGTGACAAAAAATTAAAATCATTGCTAAAAGTTGACAATTTAAAATTATTTTCAAACGGCAAATAATCCCAACGTCTTTTGTACGACAACTTCATCAAATTTGCAGAACTGTCGGCAGTTTGAGCAAAAAAAGACAAAGTGTGAAACATATACGAATTTAGTAAAACACTATCAGTCAGCTTATTATTCCAAGTATTTGTTTCTTGCCGGTAAAAAGAACCAAAAGTAAATTTTGAAATTTTACGTTTATACTGCAAAAAACTTCGGGCAAAATTTGTAAAATTTATGTTGTCATCAGAATACAAAAAAGCTCCATTTGCATCAAAATCATTTTTTTCATCAGCAAGTTTTGTATCAACAGCTGAATTTATTCCAAAATATTCATTTTTGTGATAAAGAGAAGAAATTTGAGACGAGAAATGACCTTTTTTATTACCGGAATAATAACCTATTTCAGCAATGTGTTCATCGTTCAAAAAAGGCTTGTCTATATTCCAATCACGTTCAAATTCCTGTGTTTTATAAACTTCAACGGGGTGAAAATTATTGGCAGCAAATTCATAATCGAGCCATATTTTTGACTTTTCAGAAATTGTATCATTTCCTTTAAAAAAGTTTACAAAATCAAGTTTTAAAGCCTGTCCAATATTATCATTATCATCTTTATTGGAAAAAAGATTCAAATCAATATTCGACAAAGCCATTTCGATATTCAATTCCGCTTTTTGAGCAATTGGAAATTTAATTCCAAAGTCGAACATTTGGCTTTTTTTTGGCGAAACAATTATGGTAACAGCATCGTAACTACCTTGTTTAACACCATTTTCAGGTATAACCCACTTATAAATCCGTCCATTTGTTTGCGATTGGTCAATTATATAATCTCCGGCATTTTCTCCGACATAAGCAAAACTTAAATTAAAATTAGCCAAAAGTGGATTTGTAGAATATTCATAATAACTAAAAACCTGTCCGTCAATCACGGTGTCAACTTTTTGATAAAGAATCATGTCAGAATCAAAACTCACAGAATCCACATTTTGAATTTTGGCCAAATCAAGACTATCCCCTACTCCAAGTAAAATCATTTTCATTTCATCAGTCAAATCCATATCAATTGTCTGATTTTTTGCGTCAATTTCAGAATAAACATTAAAGAAAAAATTTGTTTTTCCGGCAGAAAAAAAATTATTAGAAAATGTTGTAAAACGGGAATAATGCCTTTCAGAATATTCAAATTCCACGACAATTCTGGTATCTTTTATGATGGTTTGTTTTGGAGTAAAAATAATTTCGGCAGAATTATAACCTATTGTATAATCCTCATTTTCACCTCTTTTAAGCAATTCTCCATCAATATAAACTCTTTCAGAACCCGCAACAACAACAATATAAGTTTCGCCGTTTGCACCTTGCAATCGGTAAGGACCTTGATTTCCTTCAACGGCTTTTATTGTTTGTCGATAATATTTTCCCTTAGCAACAGCTAAACCGGTTTGAGTTTTGTTAAGATGAACATTTTCCGTCAATTTAAAATCAGACGTTGAAAATTCTATTCCTTTTGATTGTTTATTGTAGTTCAAGAAATAACTTTCGGGTTCTTTCAAATTAAAATCACCGGCAACAATTTGAGTTTTAGCACCCGAAACACGAATAAAAACCTTGCTAAAATCCTGAATTTGCGCCGTATTTCCGTCAGGTTGAACAGGCATTGATTCTTCAGAAATAACAGCTTCGATGTCTAAATCATTTGTCAATTTACCTGAAAGTTGCAAATTAAGCTTTGAATTTACAACCGGTTCTTGATTATTTCCCATTGCAATTCCTCTGGATACAACTCCCTTTTTTGTCAAACCGTCATTTGCCAAAATTTCATCAATATTTCTGCTGACTGAATATCTTTTATTTTCAGAATTTTGAAGTTTTGAAACAATCAAAGAAGAGTCTTTTGAAGAAATCTTTTTGTTAAAATCATAATTCAAAGTTCGATATTTAATTTCCACTTCCTCAAAATCAGAACAACAAAAAATTACTCTTGAAAATTTTACATCTACCCAAAATAAAGAGTCGGAAATTCTTTGTCCTTCGGCAAATATTTCAACTGAATTTGGCATCACAAAAGAAGAATCCAGCACAATTGTGTCATCGAAAAAAAATGTTTTTTCATGAAGATTATTCCAGTTTTGAGCAAACATTTCAAAAGGAATAAAAAATATCAATATTAGTAAAAACCTGTTCAAAAATAAATTCATTAATCTTAAATCATTACAAAAAACATCATCGTTAAAAACGTGATATTCAACAACATCAACAACAGTTACAAAAGTAAAAAAGGACAAGACAATGTAAAACGTAGTTTACAAAAGTAAAACAGACATAACTTTTTATTAAGTACAAAATAAAAATTATTTGCAAATTTAGGTCAAAAAATGTATATTAGAGGTCTAAAAAAATCACAAAAAAAGTGTTTAACTTAAACAAAATATTAACGTCTATATCCAATATTGGCATTACACCGGAAATGACTTCGATAGAACAAAAAGGAATAATTTTATTAAACCGGATTTTGTTTGGAGTTATTACTTTTTTCGGAATAATTTCAATAATTTCTTACATCAAACTTGACAATCCAATAATTGGAAATTTATTTTTGCTTAATGTTTTGATTAGTATTGTTTGTATTGTTTTGAATTACACGAAAAAATCCAAAATCTCAAAATATCTTATTTCATTTTTCATACCGGTTTCATTAGTTTTAGGTGGAGCTTATGCAAAATCTATCGGAGTAACCGACAATTTAATCCTTTATTTATCTCCCCGAATTTTAATTACTGTCGGAATAATTATTCCACTTCTAATATTCAATTATTCAAATTTTAAAACGATAATTATAGCTATGATACCCGGAATTTTATCTTTTATTTTTTATGATAAAATTCATCAGGCTTTTGGAGTACAAATGTCAGAACTTCATTTTGAATCAGAATATTATAATATGTACATTGCAATGATAACATTATTTTTACTTTTTATAATTGCAAGCGTTTTGTTTTTGAAAAACGTTAACATAAAATTTGACAAACAACTCAGAAAAAAAATAGAACAACTAAAAAAATCAGAAAGAAATTTATTATTTCAAAATGAAAAAATAGTAAAATACAACACTGACCTTACAGAACAAAAAAGACAAATAGTACTAAAAAACAAACAAATAGAAGCACAAAGAAAACAGTTTGAAGAATTTGTTTATGTTATGCCAGAAATTGTACTCGAAGCTGATTTTAAAGGCAAATTAACTTACGTTAACAATAGGTTTTTTGGAGCAACAGGTTACAATCAAAAAGACTTTGAAGATGGAATTGTTTTTACAGACTTATTTCAGAGAAAAGATAGGTTGGCTGTATTTAGAAATATCACGAAATTATTAAAAGAATCAGTACTTAGAAATTACGAAATAAAAATAGTAAAGAAAAACGGAACAACTTTTACTGCGATGTTATCATTAGCATACAATGAAAACGATATTGAAAACTCATTTAAAGGTATAATGCTTGATGTTTCAGAAAAAGTATATTTACAAAGCCAACTTTTAAAACTCAACACAGCAGTTGAACAAAGCGAAAACAGCATCGTAATAACAGATACAACAGGTTTAGTTGAATATGTTAATCCTAAATTTGAAGAATTATCAGGATACAAAACCGACAAAATAATCGGTAAAAAACTGAATATTCTAAAGTCTGGTAAACACGATGAATTATTTTATAAAAACTTGTGGGAAACAATTGTAGCCGGAAAAGTTTGGCAAGGAACATTGCTAAATAAGAAGAAAAACGGAGAACTCTATTACGAAGAGAGCACAATTACTCCTATTAAAGACACAAAAAACAATATCACAAGCTATATTGCAATAAAACAAGATATTACAGAAAGAATTGAAAATGAAAAACAACTTATTGAAGCTTTTGAAATAATCACAGAAAAGAATGAAAAAATAACCAAAAGCATCAACTATGCAAAAATGATACAAGCTGCACTAATGCCTTCAGCAAATATTCTACTCTCATTTTTTAACAGTTATTTTGTGCTAAACGAGCCCAGAGATATTGTAGGTGGCGATTTTTATTATGTAGCAGACACAGACAAACATGTTATTTTTGCATTAGCCGATTCTACCGGACATGGTGTTCCGGGTGGTTTTATGTCTATGTTGGGAATTACTTTTTTGGAAGACATTATAAAACGTCAAAACATTACAACCCCAAATTTAATTTTGGAAAAACTCAGGAGCATGACCATAAAATCTCTTGACAATAACGGAAATATCGAAAAAACAAAAGATGGATTTGATATTTCTTTGTGTACTGTTGAAAAACAAAATCTCAACATGCAATTTTCAGGAGCATTTCAAACTACTATAATCATCAGAGACACAGAAATTTTCAGGATAAAAGGCAACCAAATGCCGGTTGGAACATATTTAATTATGGATTTTTTCGCTAACCACACTTTTCAATTAAAAAAAGATGATGTAATTTATTTGTTTTCAGATGGATATGAAGACCAATTTGGCGGAGAAAAAAACACTAAATTCATGAAACTAAAACTCATCAATTTATTTTTACAAATTAGTGATAAACCCATGAAAAAACAAAAAGAAATTCTACTTGAAACTTTTAATAATTGGAAAAACTCAAACCAACAAACAGATGACACAATGATATTTGGTGTGAAAATTTAGTAAACCAATTTAATAATAAAATTAGCCCATTTTCTGGCTTTGTATGTGTAAAAATAATAAACCTTACCACTTCTTGATTTCAAATAAAATTTGTAAGCTATTATAAATCGGAAATATCTTTTAGCACCGACCTGAACTATTCGCCTTATTAGCTCCTCCTGATAATCAAAATCATTATCATCGGGCACAAAATAAATTTTCTCTGCAGTTAAAGTCAATATTCCCTTACAATTTCCTTTCTTTTGTACAGAAATAAGTTTTTGTTGAAAAATAATATCACTCATAAGTAACTTTGTCCAAAACAAAATCAAAAAGTATCTGTGCAGATTCTTGAATTCCAAACAAATCAGTTCTAACTTCAAGGTCATAACCAAGTGGTGTGTCATAAGGAGAATCAATGCCTGTGAAGTTTTTTATTTCACCTTTTCTGGCTTTTTTATACAATCCTTTAACATCTCTTCCTTCACAAACTCCAAGCGATGAATTAACAAAAACTTCAATAAAATTTTCAACACCAATTATCTCTTTGGCAATATTTCTGATTTCTTCGGTTGGACTAATAAAACAGTTTATTGTAATAATACCACAATTCAATAGCAATTTATTTACCTCAGCAATTCTTCTAATGTTTTCATATCTATCAGCCTCGGTAAACTTTAAATTTCTGTTGATTCCGCTTCTTATGTTATCACCATCTAAAACCTGAGTAATAAATCCTTTTGCAAACAGCATTTTCTCTAGATTTACACCTAAAGTAGTTTTTCCAGAGCCAGATAAACCCGTCAACCAAATAACTTTTGACCTTTGATTTAACATTTTTTCTTTATCTTC
The DNA here is from genome assembly GCA_016938685.1 of Bacteroidales bacterium. Taxonomy (GTDB): domain Bacteria; phylum Bacteroidota; class Bacteroidia; order Bacteroidales; family JAFGUD01; genus JAFGUD01. The sequence goes on from JAFGUD010000120.1 coordinate 8,220, forward strand.
ACGTTGAACAATTCTGTCGAAAACCGGATGTATATTATCTGCCATTCTTTAAAATTTTAGGGTGCAAAAATAATTTTTTTTTAAATATTACTTGAATAAAATTTTAAAAGCATTTTATTTACTTCTTAACTATCTACTTATAAAACGATTAACTAACAATAGAAAAAATAATTTAAAAAAAATTTGACATTACAAAAAAGAAGTTATATTTTTGACCAAATGGTTAAACCAATAAATTAAACCAAAAAGATGAATCAGAAAGACAAAACCACAGAAGAAAAAATACTTGATGCAGCAAACAAAATCTTTGTTGAAAAAGGCTTAGACGGCACACGTATGCAAGAAATTGCTGATGAAGCTAAAATGAACAAATCTTTATTACATTATTATTATCGCTCAAAGGAAAAACTTTTTTCAGAGGTTTTTAATCGTGTAATAAAAACTTTTTTACCCAACACAATCAAAATTTTTGACACTGATAAATCACTTTTTGAAAAAATTGAAATTTTTGTATCAGAATACATTAGTCTTTTAGAAAAAAATCCATTTATACCAATGTTTGTTCTTCACGAACTCAGTAAAAAACCAACAAAAATTGCAGACACTTTTTCAGAATTCTTTTCAAGTCTTAAAAACAATCAATTAGAAAAAATTAAAACACAAATTCAAATTGAAATTCAAAAAGGAACAATCAGACCAATTGGGGTAGAACAAATAATTGTAAATATTTTATCATTATGCATTTTCCCTTTTGCGGCAAAACCAATTATCGCGAAATTATTTTTTGATGATGATAAAAAAAATTACAAAAATTTCATCGAAGAAAGAAAAACAGAAGTTGCCGATTTTGTTATACAATCTATTAGAATTAAAAACTAAAAACAATGAAAAAAACAATCTCAATTCTACTATTATTGGGAAGCATAACCTTGTCTGCTCAAACAGAAACAATAACTCTTTGGCAATGTATTTCTGCCGGAATTGAAAATTTTCAGGTTCAACAAAACCAGGAATACAACTCTCAATCAGTTGATTTACAAAAACAAAGTTTAAAAACTAACTTTTACCCTGTTATTAAATTAAACGGTCAAGCCACTTATCAATCAACTGCTATTGAAATAAATTTACCTATTCCGGGTATCGAAATGCCAAGCGTTCCACTAGATCAATACAAAGCTTATCTAGAAATAAACCAAATGATATACGATGGCGGATTAACAAAATCGTATTCAAATCTTTTGAGTTTATCAAACACTGAAAACATATCAAAATCATCAATTCAGGAAATAGAAATTGGAAACAACATTGCAAAAATATTTTTCCTTGCTTTATTATTAGATAAACAAGAAGAAATAATCAATAATCAACTAAAAACCTTAAACGAACAATTAAAAATAGTTGATATTAGCGTTAAAAACAATATTCTAACACCTGTTAACAGAGATATTTTACAGTCTGAGATTCTAAAAGTTGAACAAAAATTTGATGAAACAAAAATCCTAAAATCCTCAACAATAAAAGTTTTAGAACAATTTACAGGACAAACTTATAATTCTGATGTTGATTTTTTATTTCCGGATTTATCAATTAATCAAACAGATACGTCCATTAGCCCAAGAATAGAACTATTTGATATTCAATCACAAAAACTTGAAATTATGGATAATCAAATTTCTGCAACTCGTCGTCCGCAAGTTTATGCTTTTGCTCAAGGAGGTTATGGTCGCCCTGGACTAAATATGTTAAGCGATGAATTTTCGCCATATTTTATTGCCGGAGTAAGCTTTTCATGGAGAATTTATGACTGGAATAATGCTAACAGAAACAGACAAATTAATGCAATAAAAACCAACCAAATTAATATCGAAAAAGATAACACTCAAATTGGAATTACTGTTCAAAAAGAAAACATTCTGGCACAAATAAACTCACTAGAACAATCTATCGACAAAGACAAACAGATAATCATATTACAAGAAAATATTTTAAAAACATACAACTCTCAATTAAAAAACGGCATAATAACTTCATCAGAATATGTCATAGAAGTCAACAAACTTTCACAAGCACAACTTACACTTGAATTGCACAAAATTCAAGTAGAACAATTAAAATATGAATACAACAATGTTTATTAGTTAATTGATAGTTAGCAAAATACTAACATCAATTTTATCGATAAACAATAAAACTGTTTTTTATGAAAAACACATTAACACTATCGATTTTATTTCTATTCATTTTTGCATCATGCGACAGAAATGAAAAATCAGACGCTTATGGAAATTTTTCGGCTGACGAAATAATAATTTCCAGCGAAAGTGATGGGAAAATAATTATTTCAAATTTTGACGAAGGCGATATTATTCACGTTGGTGATATTATCGCAATTATTGACACAGAACTTTTGGTATTACAAAAAGAACAATTACTTGCACAGAAAAAAGCAATTTCTACAAAATTCAGCGGAATTTTTGCACAAGTAAATGTCTTGGAAGAACAAAAAGAAGTACTGGAAACCGATCGAAAACGTCTTGAAAATCTATTAAAAGACAGTGCCGTAAGTCAACAAAAATATGACAACGTTGCCGGACAAATAGGGGTGCTTGATCAACAAATTAATGCTGCAAAATCAGGCAACACATCAATTTTTGGAGAACTGGAAGCCCTTGACGCATCAATAAAACTTATCGAAGAACAAATAAAAAGATGTTATATTACTTCTCCAATTGACGGAATTATCCTTGAAAAATATGTGAACAATTTTGAACTGGCAACTCTTGGCAAACCACTTTTTAAAATTGCTGATTTACAAACGATGAAACTAACAGTTTACGTTTCCGAAGACCAATTATCGAGCATAAAAATAGGACAACAAGCCGACATAATTATTGATAATCCGCAAGATTGGGAACCCAAAGGAACAATTGCGTGGATTTCGAGCACGGCAGAGTTTACACCCAAAATTATTCAAACTAAAAAAGAACGAGTAAACTTAGTTTATGCCATAAAACTTGATGTTGAAAATAATGGAACTCTAAAAATCGGAATGCCGGCAGAAGTAAACTTTTAAAAGAACTAAGAAATAAGAACTAAGAGATAAGAATATCCAATAAATAAAATTCCCTCTTAAAAAAGGGGGCAGGGGGAGGTGTTTTGAATAATCCCCCCCCTTAAAAAATAGCTTGTCCCCATTTTTCAGGAGGATTTGGGAATGTTACTTAAATAAATTTTTCTTTAAAGAAAAAGAATAAATAAATGAAACGAACATGTAAAAACAATTATTTACACACAAGGAAATGATTATTTTTTCGTGGAGTAACATCTGACAATAATGTAAAAATAAAAATAAACAGATGAAATCAGTAATTGTAAAAAACATAAGCAAAAGTTACGAAAAAGTTCAAGCGGTTAAGGACATTTCGTTTGAGGTTGAAAAAGGTGAATTATTCGGACTTATTGGCCCGGACGGAGCAGGGAAAACTACAATTTTTCGCATTCTTACAAGTTTATTATTACCTGACCAAGGCGAGGCATCTATGGAAAACCTAAACGTTGTTTCTGATTACAAAATAATTAGAAAAATAACAGGTTATATGCCGGGACGATTTTCACTTTATCAGGACTTGACAGTCGAAGAAAATCTGAACTTTTTCGCAACAGTTTTTGGAGTTACAGTTGATGAAAATTACGAGCTAATAAAAAATATTTTCGACCAAATTGCACCTTTCAAAAAACGTTTAGCAGGAAAATTATCAGGAGGAATGAAACAAAAACTTGCTCTTTCTTGCGCATTAATACACAAACCCAAAGTATTAATTTTAGATGAACCAACAACAGGCGTTGACGCAGTTTCGAGAAAAGAAATCTGGGAAATGTTACAAGATTTAAAAACAAAAGGAATTACAATTTTAGTTTCAACGCCCTACATGGACGAAGCTTCATTATGCGACCAAGTTGCTCTTATTCAGCATGGTAATATCATGGAAATAAATAGTCCCGAAAAAATAATTTCAAAATTTAAGCATAACCTTTATTCCTTAAAAACAGCAAATAAACAAAAGCTTATTGATGACTTGCGAAGTTTTGAACACTCGAATTCTGTTTTTGCATTCGGAGACAGCATTCATTATACAGACAAAAGAAAAAATATCGAAATTCAGGTAATTGTTAATTATTTAAAGAATAAAAACCATTCAACTATAGAAGCTGAGAAAATAAAACCTAACATTGAAGACTGTTTTATGGATTTAATGAAAAATTAAGAAATAAAGACTTATGAATTAAGAAATTTAAATAATGACAGAATAATTAAAAAATAGAATGATAAAACTACCGAGTAACTTAAAAATAAAGAAAAAATGCACCAGAAACAGAATACTAACAAACAATTTGCTCAACACAACAAATAACCAACTGGTTAACTCGATAATTTACTAACTGATGAGAACAATTTTATTCATAATACAAAAAGAATTCCTGCAAATAAAGCGAGATAAAACCCTTTTGCCCATAATTTTTGTTGTGCCAATCGTACAACTTCTGTTTTTGGTTTATGCTGCTACTTTTGAAATTAAAAATATCGATTTGTGCATTGTAGATAACGATTTATCTAGTTCATCAAGAGAAATCGCACAAAAATTTGAAGCTTCTCCATTTTTTAACATTACAGGAAAAACATTTTCGATAGAAGACGCTGAAAAACTCATTGAAACAGACGATGCAGATATAGCAATTATTATACCTCACGACTTTGAAAGAGATTTAGTTCGTAATAAAACCGCAGGAATTCAAATTCTTGTAAATTCAATTGACCAAACGACCGGTTCAATAGGCAATTCGTATTGTCAACAAATAATAATGTCGTATAACAAACAAATAATAACAACTTTTGCCGACATTAAAACTCTCACTTCAATAAAAGATTCAAAATCAATAAATATTAATCATCAATTTTGGTACAATCCAGAACTAAACTACAAAATTTTCATGGTTCCGGGCATTTTAGTGATTTTAATTACAATTATTGGAATGTTTCTTTCGGCAATGAACCTTGTAAAAGAAAAAGAAGTTGGCACAATTGAACAAATAAATGTTACTCCTATAAAAAAGCACCAATTTATTATCGGCAAAATGGTTCCTTTCTTACTTATTGCTCTTTTTGAACTCGCATTCGGATTAACACTAGGCAAAATAATTTTCAATGTGCCAATTGTTGGCAACCTTGGAGTAGTTTTTATTGCGGCTACTGTTTATCTATTTGTAGTTCTGGGATTTGGACTTCTTATTTCAACAATGTCAAATACCCAACAACAAGCAATGTTTGTTGCATGGTTTTTTATGCTCGTGTTTATTATGATGAGCGGACTTTTTACTCCAACAGACAATATGCCTGATTGGGCACAAAAATTAAACTACATAAACCCTGTCGCATATTTTATTAAAATAATTAGAATGGTTTTGCTTAAAGGCTCAGGGATTTTAGACATAAAAAAAGAACTTTTATCGTTGTTTGGCTATGGAGTAATCGTTTTTTCTTTGGCAACATTGAGATACAGAAAAACTTCTTAGAAAAAAACTAAAAACATAGAACTAAGAGATAAGAATTAAGAAATAAGAATATCGAATAATGAATATAGAATATCAATGAATAATAATGAAATAAACTGCACCGAATTAACAAAACTCCCTTGAGTTATAGTGCTTTATAGAATACAATATGACTGAAGAAAAAATAATAACAGTTAAAAACCTTGTGAAAAAATTCGGAGATTTTGTTGCAAATGACAATCTGAATTTTGAGGTTGACAAAGGAGAAATATTTGGCTTTCTGGGAGCAAATGGTGCCGGGAAAACAACTGCAATCAGAATTTTAACCGGACTTTCAAAACCAACTTCGGGCGATATAAAAGTTGCAGGTTTTGACATTTACAAACAAACCGAACAAATAAAAAGAAACATCGGCTACATGAGTCAAAAATTTTCGCTTTACGAAGATTTGACTGTTTTTGAAAACATTCGTTTTTATGCTCGAATATACGGAATGAAAAAAGCAGAAATCACAAAAAAAGCTGCCGAATTACTTGAAAAATTGAACATAAAAGAACATCGAAATAGTCTAATTAAATCATTACCGCTGGGATGGAAACAAAAACTTGCGTTTTCAATTGCAATTTTTCATAATCCCAAAATAGTTTTTCTAGACGAACCAACAGGCGGAGTTGACCCAATTACCAGAAGAATGTTTTGGGAACTAATTTACGATGCGGCAAATCAAGGAATAACAATTTTTGTAACAACTCACTACATGGACGAAGCCGAATACTGCGACCGTGTTTCAATTATGGATAAAGGCAAAATTGTTGCTCTTGACAAACCCGAAATGCTAAAAAAACAATATAATGTTCCAAACATGGACGAGGTTTTTGTGAAAATAGCAAGATGAACTAAGAACTATATTAGTGAAGAAATAAGAATTTACAATAAATATAATTCCCCCTTAAAAAAGGGGGCAGGGGGATGTAATATGAAAGAATTAGTCAATTTTATAAAAAAAGAATTTAAACACATTTTGCGGGATAAAAGAACGCTTCTTATTCTGTTTGGAATGCCGATAATCCAGATTTTACTTTTCGGATATGTAATCAGCACTGACATAAAAGACGCCGGAATAGCTATTCTTGATTTATCAAAAGACGAATCAACCCAAGAAATAACATCAAAACTCGTTTCATCGGGATATTTTATAATCAATGAAAACCTAAAATCTTACGACCAAATAGAAGAAATATTTAAACAAGGAAACGTAAAAGAAGTTATTGTATTTGAACAAGATTTCGACAAAAAGCTAACATCTACAAATTCAGCTGACATACAACTAATTGCTGATGCAACTGATGCTAATACAGCCAACATGATTGTTTTTTACACATCTGGAATTATAATGGATTATGTAAATTATTTAAATAAAAATATTGATATTCCGCTAAAAATCAACGTGAATGAAAGAATGCTTTATAATGAAGAATTGAAAAGTAGCTTTATGTTCGTTCCCGGAATAATGGCTATGATTTTGATGCTAATTTCAGCCATGATGACATCAATTTCAATTGCTCGTGAAAAAGAACTAGGAACAATGGAGATTTTGCTTGTGTCACCATTAAAACCTGTTCAAATAGTTATTGGCAAAGTAGCTCCCTATTTCATTTTATCATTTGTTAATGCAATATCCATTTTAATAATCGGATATTTTGTATTTGGAGTTCCAATTTCCGGAAGTCTAATACTATTATTAGGCGAAAGTATGTTATTCATTTTAATGGCTTTATCACTCGGAATTTTAATTTCTACAGTCGCAAAAACACAACAATTTGCAATGATGGCTTCGATGTTTGCATTGATGTTACCAACAATGTTGCTCTCAGGATTTGTATATCCAATTGAAAACATGCCAGGCTGGTTACAGGTAATATGTCACATTATGCCTCCAAAATATTTTATAACGATAGTAAAAGGAATAATGTTAAAAGGAACCGGTATTCTTTTCATCTGGAAAGAAACTCTAATATTATTTGGCTTCACAATTTTCTTTATTGCAATGAGCGTAAAAAAATTTAAAATCAGATTAGAGTAATATTAAATTAGCCCAATTTCATCAGCTAAAAAAATCAACAACAAACTTATTCCGAAAGCAATAATTGGTGCTACAATCCACATTACAAAAAACTTATTGACCTCTGTTTTACGAAAAATATTATTGAAACCAAGTTTTGCAACACCAATCCCAAGAATAGCAGCAACATTCAACTGAACAAGTGATGTAGGAACTCCTTTTATCAACGAAGCCGAAAGAAGCAAACTACCTGATATAAAAGCAATTATAACCGCCTCGATTCTTCCAAAAAGAACAATTTCTTTTCCTGTGTTTTTAACAATCTTATTACCAAAAATAGAACTTCCAATTGCAAAATTTGGAGCCACAATCAAAGTCGCAAGTATCATTACGTGAATAAAATTAGCATCAGTAACACCAATTTCATTACTTGCCATTGTCGCAATTGGTCCTGCGGCATTTGCAACATTATTTGTTCCAATCGAAAATGCAACATAAAGTGACATTATAACTATCAAAGTTTTTAAAATAGGATTATCGTTAACTTTCGCGGAAATTGTATAACCTCTTCTTCTTAGTGGTTTGTATATATATTTTCCAATAAACAACGCAAGGAAAAAAGAAATAATAGGCATAATAAACCACGTTGGCAAAATTTCAACAAACAATGTGTGTGAATTAAATTCATGAAAATACAAAGCAGGAGCAGTTACTGCCAAAACTGTTGATTGACTTGTAGATTGCGGAACACCAAGAATATTTGCAATAAGTAATGATATTGCAACAGCAAATAAAATTATCGAAACGGTAACATAAGTCATCATTTCAGGAGCGAGCAAACCTTTGCCTAACGTTTTCGCTGTTTGTTCTCCGCCAACTAATGCACCAATAAAGACCATTAACCCGAATAATCCGGGAATAACATTTTTTTTAAGAATATTTGCACCATAAGCAGCAGAGAACGCAGGAGCAGTACCGCTACCACCCATATTTATAGCCAAAAAAATTGCAATAATAAACGGTATTAAGAAAGGTATTAACATATCTATTTTTACACACAAAAATAGACTCTACACAGAGGAAAAAACATAGTTTTAAAACGTAATCTTAAAATAAGTATAAATGCGTAGGATTCTAATCAACAGTAAAAATTCTGTTTTTTATTGCATAAACAACAAGTTCGGCAGTGTTTTTAGCATTAGTTTTCAACAGTAAGTTTTCCCGATGTTTGTCTACTGTACGCTTACTTATAAAAAGTTTATCTCCAATTTCATTATTAGAAAGACCTTTGCATATTTGCAATAAAACTTCAACTTCTCTTTTGGTGAGTTCTTCGTTCCTTTTTCCACTTTTTTGAGCATAAAGCCCTGAAACTATTCCGGTTAATATTTCAGGCGAAAAATAATTATTTCCATCCAAAACTTCGGTAATTGCCATTTTAACATCACTGAAATCAGAATTTTTCAAAAGGAATCCTTTTACGCCAACTTCTATCATTGGCGTATAATATTGTTCATCTGAGTACATAGACAATGCTATAATTTTTAAATCAGGATAGTTTTTCAAAAGTCTTGTAGCTGCTTCAATTCCATTTATTTCAGGCATTTCAATGTCAAGAAGAACTAAATCTGCTTTATTTTTTTCAAAGTTTTCCAAAATTTCCCTTCCATTATTGGCTTCAAAAATTTGCTCAACAAAATCAAGTTTAGAAAGCAACAATTTAAGCCCTTCTCTAAAAAGAGAATGATCATCGACTAAGTATATACTAATTTTGTTCATTTAAAGGAATTTTTATTCTTATCCAAAAGCCTGATTTTGGGTTTGTGTTAAAATCAACAGTTCCGTTAACGGAT
>JAFGUD010000121.1 GCA_016938685.1 Bacteroidales bacterium
AATTGATAAATTTGAAATAAATCCCGAACAACTCGGATTTTCAACTATTTGAATATGAGCATTGTAAATTTGACGTTAGTCGGAAGCTGCTTTTTGAACAAAATAATAATATAAATAGTTATCGAAGGTAAATTTCACATTGTAAAAAGATTAAAAAGTAAGGTTGACAATATTTTTTATATTTCAATGGGACTTTTTAATATTATCGGAGCTTTAAATGGAACAGGAAATAATTACTTTGGAAGATTTAGGATTATAATTGTCCTATTTGCAATTGTACAATTTGTTATTATTGGATTCTACAATTTATTTAGATCATTTGTAGCAAAAGACTTCATAGAGATTGGATTTCTAAAATTTACCGAAGATGGATTAATAATAAAACTAGATAACAAAGACTTCGTAAAATACAACTTTGAGGATATTTCTTCTTTTATGATAAAATACAATGGATATGCAGGTCAGCAAGCAATTTATTATCAAAGCGTTGCAAGTTCTGATGGTGCTTATAACGAAATCACTTTTAATCATTTTGACACAAAACACAACTACCTTTTCTTTATTAAAAACAAATTTGAGGAAAGGTGGCGAAGGAATTATATTAAATTTCTGCTTAAGGAAAATATTGATATAGTTTTTGAGGACTCATATTCTATATCTAATTACTTTGGAATCCCAACATTTAGGAAGAGAAGGAAAAGAAACAATAATATATGAACGATATCTTAACCCAGAAAAAAACACACCAAAGACTAGTAGTTAGGAAAATATTTCTCGCTGTTTTAATCTTTATAACAATTATTGGCTTGATAAAAATTAATCAAAATGCTGCATTGATAATATCTGCAATATTATTTTTGATTATTATTCTTACTCCTGAGATAAAAGTCCAGATTACAGACAAATCAATAATTTTCTATGATGAGAGACTTATTAAATTTCTATCTAGTAAACACGAAATCCTATTTGACAATATTGACCATATTGATTTTTTTCCAGCCAAATATAATTTTTTAGGATTGTTTTCTGATGTTGTTTTTGCTGAGAATAATGCAAAACTAGATATTTTCTTGACGAATGGAAGAATTGAAAAAAAGAATCTATCTTACCATGATAAAGGCTTTAACGAGAAAATTGTAATCGAATTAAAAAAACATAGAAAAATAAATGTCGCCAGCAGCTAACAGCGTGTAAAAGTAATTTACTATGAAGCACTTGGATACAGCATCACCCCTCACCCATTGCTGATAGCAAAGCGTGAGTTTTGCAGCAGTCAAAGAGCTTTCGCTTTGACTCAAGCACTTTTCCAGGCGCTTTGTTTATCGATAAATGGAATGCATTTATCGTAAACTACTCTTACACGCGTACCGTTAGTGGCAATAGCTCCAGGCCTGAAATATATTCAATTAT
>JAFGUD010000122.1 GCA_016938685.1 Bacteroidales bacterium
GGGTAAGCGTTTCCGCTACGCTGATGCAGGCGGGCAAAAATTCATTTTCCCCACACCCATTTTTCTTTTTGCCCGCCTGCTCTTTGGTTTCGCCAAAAATTTTTTAGAAGGCGACGGATTATTATTATTTATAATTGCTTTTGCTCCAGCCCTCCCGTGCGCGGGCAACAAATAGGAATTCCCTTGATAATTTTGCTTTACTTTCTCTGAATAATTAGTTATCATTATAATAGAAAAACAAGAAAGTTTAGAATATAATCTATATACTATAATGTTAAACAATAGCTATGCAAATGTCAAATAAAATTTCAGATAATCTAAAAAAGTTAAGGGCTAAAAAAGGCTATTCTCTTGAAAAAGTGGCTCGTCTTGCCGACCTCTCTTTAAATACTGTTGTAAAAATTGAGAACGGGATAAACAAGAACCCCACTATTAAAACTATAACTAAACTTGCGAAAGCGTTAGATGTAGCGATTGATGATTTAATTAAATAGTCATGCAAAGTTTTAAACCAATTACAAAAAAACTATTTCCTACTGATTATCAGTTAATTGATGGGACTGACGAAATTTTTGAGTTAAATCTTGCTCTCTGGGAATACGAAAATCTCAATAAAGAAGATTTAATTAAGCGTAGCGCTTATTTTAAATCCGTAGAAGGCAAGCCAACTATTCATTACCAAGCCTGCAACCTCCAAAATTTAGAGGAAATACATCGCAATAGTTCATTACGCACCAAAGCCTTTTTTCTAAATGGCAAATATTCCACAGGATATGCTACTCATAGTTTATTTCCTTATAGAGGGAAATTTCATCCGCAGATGATAAGGGCCTTACTAAATATGATGGACATTAAACGGGGCGATATTGTTCTTGACCCAATGTCTGGTAGCGCGACTTTATCGGTAGAAGCAAATTTGCTCGGCATTGATTCAATTGCTGTTGATATAAGCCCATTTTGTTGTTTAATGGGCCGAGTAAAAACTTTTGCATTAAATCTTGATAGTAAAAAACTTAATCAGATAACCAAAAACCAAGAGAAAATTTTTGAAAGGTTGAATAAACCAAAAGTGCCTGACTATTTTATAAAAAACAGCAAGGACGGAAGCAAGCCATATTATGAAGTCGCTTTGTTAGCCTATCTTGATGCTATGGGCTTTGCCCGCAGAAGTTCTAAATCCCTAGACGTTCTTTTTCCGGTCGTGCTTAATAGATATGTAACTACTATTCAAAATTTTCAGACTGCGAGAGAGAAATTAGACATACAAATAGGAAAGAGTAAAATTATTGAAGATAGCGCATTGAACCTGTCTTTAGAAGATGGCAAGATTGATGGCGTCATTACCTCTCCACCTTATTCTTTTGCAATTGATTATGTAGATAATGATAAGCCCCAGTTGGAATATCTTGGGCATGAACCATATAAACTAAAGGAGAATATGATTGGATTACAGGGCAGAGGAATTAGTGAAAAATTAGAACTTTACTTTAGTATGCTAGATAAAGTATTCAAGGAGTTAGCAAGAGTTACCAAAAAAGAAAGTAAAACCATTTTTATTGTTGGAACTAACGATATTCAAACAAAGGGGGTGAGGCTGGAAACAAAAATTAAAGAATTAGCAGAAAAACAAAAGTTTAAATTCCTTTTTGAAATTTTGAAGCCAATTAAGGGACTTCAAAATACAATGAAAGAAGAATATATTTTAATTTTTGAAAATAACAAATAATAATATGGCTAAAATTTCAAAACCAACAACCGAATCAAAATTTAAGCGGGTCATAGATAAAAATACTTTTTATCTTTACGACCGTGATTTTGAGGAAAAATACGAAGGATATATTTCCTCAATCAAAGAATTGCTTTTAGTTTTGCGCAATAAAGTCTCAACAGAAGGACTTAAAAAGAATTTTTTCGTTGAGTTAATTCGTGATAAGAAAAATGGCTTGCGAGCATTATTGGCCCTAACCGGCATCTCAAATGAATATTTAAAACGCCTGATAACTTTGATTAGAGTTATTGATGATGAAGAATTAAATAAGCTTGCTCTAAAAGATAAATGGCAGACAGAAACGGAAAAAATTAGTGAAAGCGGAGTTAGCGAGTGGAGCGATTCAAAAATTGCCGTCCTTATTAAGGACAATGAGAATTTTGCAATGGGTATTGTAAATATTTTCTTTGAGGGCTCAAGCGTTCCAGTACTTACTCAAGCTTTACCTTTATTTGAATTGAAAAAGTTAAGTGTTGAGAAGTTAGAATTTAAAATAGAGTCTTTAGTTGATACTTTAATTCGCTATAAAGAAAAAGGTTCGTATGCCGGCAAAAAAGAAAATAATCCCGAGGTGATTATTGAAAAAGTTTTGGAAGAACTTGAAATCCCTCATGTTTCTGGAGATTTGCAAAAGCTGGTTGGCGTGCTTGATGAAGAAAAAAGAACAATGGACTTTATTATTCCTAATCAAGAAAATCCGTTGCTTATTGTTGAATCTTCTTATGTCGTGACCACTTCTTCGGGGCAGGGCGATAAAGCAAAAACAGAAATCAATGTTGCTCGACTGATCAAGAAATACTATCCCAAAGCATTATTTATTGGTTTTGTAGATGGTATTGGTTGGTATGTGAGGAAAAATGACCTAAAAAGAATGGTTGGAGCTTATGATGATGTCTTTACCTTTCACAAAGAAGAACTAAATCGCTTTAAAGAGTTAGTATCAACTATTTTTAACAAATAGTTATGGCAAAAAATATCAAAAAATTTGAGAATAAAATAATTTTGGGTGATTGTTTAGAAATTATGAGGGATATCCCCGACGATTCGGTAGAGATGACTTTTGCCGATCCACCTTTCAATCTAAAGAAAAAATATAATCATTACGAAGACATAAAAGAAAAAGAAGAATATCTTGAATGGTGCAATAAGTGGACGAGTGAAATGGTAAGAATAACAAAACCAAGCGGATCAATTTTTGTCCATAATATTCCTCGTTGGCTTTCTCATTTTGCTGAACATTTAAATAAGATTGCTTATTTTAGGCATTGGATTTCTTGGGATTCTGGCGGGGCGCCGATGGGAAAAACACTGCTCCCGAATCACTACGGAATTTTGTATTACACGAAATCAAAATCATACAAAGATTTTAAATTTTACGATATCAGATATCCTCACCCCCGATGCCGGATTTGTAAGGAATTTTTGAAAGATTATGGAGGCAAAAAAGACCAAGCGCATGGCTTTGGTCCACTTCTTTCTGATGTTTGGTCTGATATACACAGAATAAGGCATAAAAAAAGAAGGGACGAACATCCTTGTCAATTACCTGTGCCATTGTTGGAGAGATTGATTTTAATAAGCACAGATGAAGGAGACATCATATTTGATCCTTTTATTGGAACAGGTACAACCGCTGTTGCAGCTAAGCGTTTGGGTAGAAAATATATCGGAATAGACATTGACCCGCAGTATATAAAAATCACAGAGAAAAATCTAAAACAAGCAAAAGAAACAAAAATAAATGGTTATTATGTTTCCATCTATCTTGGTGAAATTAGGACAATGAGAGATAGGGACTTTAGAGAAATTTTAAAGAACAAACACGGTGATTTAAAACTGCTGAAAAAAATACTATCTACAAAAAATGTTTTAAAACAACATTAAACAAAAAATATGATTGGAATCATTACTATTGTTCTAATTATTCTCGGTTGGTTTGTAGTTTTTTGGTTGGGTTTAATCCAGCAAAATA
>JAFGUD010000123.1 GCA_016938685.1 Bacteroidales bacterium
TGGCGGGGCGGTCTACTCGATTAGCGTTTTGTTGGTTCTTTCGTCCTTACAGTGTGGCATGTTTTACCTCTGTCTTTCTTGAATTAGTTTCCTAATTTGTTTTGCGTCAGATTTTGTAAACTTATTTCCATTTATTTCTCCTGCACCGAATGTTTTAATAATAATGTCTGTACCCCAAAGACTTGTATTAAGTTCTACCGAAGAGATTTTAGAAATTGGTACTGTAATGGAATCAACATTAATTAAATACTTGTTTCTCTTTTTGTAGGTTACAGAATCATTGTCAATAATTATTATGTCTGGAGTCAATACCCCGCCACCTCTTGTTATTGCAGACTTAAATGTAATGGTCTCATTCTCTTCAATTTCGTTTTCCTCTGATTCTGAATTTTCACTATAACTATTGTCTGAAAAATCGGACAGTTCCATTTCAATGAGCAAATCAACCGTCTTTTTATCAAAACCGAGGTCTTTTCCTTTTTCTAATAAAATCTCATACTCCGAAGATGTTATTTCTCCATCTTCAGCCATATTTGAAATTAGTTCTTTGAATAATTTTTCTTTCGACATGCTATATTTTAACCATATTTGTCACTCTAACGCTTTTAGCACTTGGAAAAAACATATTATGAGCCCAATTATTCAAATCCTCTCGCCTGATTCCGTTTCTATAATCTCTCCAAATGTCATCAGAGACTTGAACTTCAATTTTTTTATCAGAACATATTCCATTCTGTGTAACTTGACAAGTAATTTTTACATTTACCATAATTCACTTTTTTCATAAAACCTTAAAACTTCCCATACCAATTTGAACTTTGTCAGCATCAAAATGATTTTTAATCGCTTCTGATACCAAATTGAGAGTTACATTCCCATTGTGAATAACTTCAACTTCAAAATCATGCACAACTTTTGGTGATGATTTTCCATTTAAATAAACCTGTGCGGTTTTAACAAATACTCTTGCTACTTTAGCCATAATTTTAAGAATTAAATTTTGCCTACTATTTTAAAGGTTTTCGGCTTCGCCTTGTTTTATATTTTTAATTACAATTCTTGCTAATTTTACTGTATTTTCACCTGAAACATCATTGTATTTTGTATTCTTTAATATTTTTGATTTAGCACCATTTGCTGCACCAGAAATATGAGGTATAGAAATTATTTTTGTCTTCACATTGCCTCTATTCCAATTGTTTTTTGCTTGTACATCATCAAACCATTTTTCAGGTGCGACTTTTAAGAAATTTAAAACAGCATTTCTTGAATTGTTGCCAAGAGTTAAAATTGCATTAGGGTTAATGATTTCAATTTCACTTTGTAGAATACTGTTAAATATTTTAACTTCATTTTCTCCATGCATACCTGTACTTCTTTTATTACCAATTCTGTAAAATAATTTGTAAATATCTGTAACGTATAAATCGTAATCATTAAAAAGAGTTGAAAAGAAAGAAATATTCTGCTTGAATGAACCTTTTTCAAATTTCCAATTATCTATTAAACTGAAAGGTGCCCATGGTGTAATATGTTTGCTTAAACATTCTAAATAATTTGCTTCTGAAAAGAATTTTTTCCAATGATTTTCAAAACTATTAACTGTAGTGTCTGGCGGTAAAGAGTCCAATGCACAAATCATGATTGTTGGTCTTTTAGAACTTTTAGATTTTCTTATTTCAATTGGAAAATCAATTGCCATGGTAGTTGCATGCTCTTTTTGAAAAAAAACTGCTAATTCTTCTTTATTTAGTAATTGTGGATGCAAAATTCGGATGAGTTCATTCTCTTCAATTTCTTCTTTGTTTGCAAATTCATGATATTTAATAATTCTATCGTAAATGCTATTTAAACCATTTTTAGGCTTTATTAAATTCTCTTCCAATAAGGAAATAATTTGGGGATTGATGTCAATTATCATATTTGATTTTTTAAATGTTAATATTAAGTTTCAAAAATTCCTATTCCATCCTTAAACAATTCGGCTTTTACTTTTGCCCACTTGCTTTTAAGGGTTTGGTTGTTGTTTTGTTCAATTTGCTTTTCAATGCTATTGAAATCTGGATTTATATGATGTAAAAATTCAATCCAGAAAAGTAAATTGTAATTGTGGTTTTTAACTTCTTCCAAAATTTTATGTATTGTATAAATCAATAAAAACAAAGTGCCTTTTTTGTCGATAAAATATTGAAACCAATATGTTTTCGATTTTTCATCGTAATACAAAAATACTGAATCTTTCCTTGCTCTTTGCAATATTAATCTGCCAATTTGTACAGGTGGTGGATTTAACTCTCTAAAATAATCCAAATATTTTGACGAATAAAGACTATCATCCCAAATAATCAATTCCATTACATCTTTACTAGAATGGTCCATTTTAAAGAACTTATCAATCCAGTCTTGTTTAATTTCGGGTTTTAGTCTCGGAATATAATCAGCTAATAGGCTTGAAGGATAATCCTTGTTTTCTGAAATTATATAGTTTCTATTGAGAAAATATCTGCTCCAATATTTATCTTGTAATTTTGGCATAAAAGCCCATAAATCAAACGGTTTTTGTAAAAAATCAATTTCAGAATTTTCAAAGAAATTAATATAATGCTTGAAATTATTTTTGTTTTGAATTTCGGGATTATTAAGCATTAACCAATACAAAATTTCTAAATCGTCACATTCATCGATGTTTCTGTTTACGTATTTTGAAGATAATGCTTTCCATCTTACAAAATCAACATTTTGCATGTTCCAATTTAACCATTCAATCCAATGAAAAGCAGAATTTATAGTAATACCTTCAATCTCATCAATTATTTTTATTGGTGAAAATGGTTTATTTTCGCCATACCTCGTAGTAATTTGCGAATAAAAAGGCTCATTCGGATATTCAATAAGATTATTTAATGTAATTTCCATTATTCTGATTTGATAAAACGTAAATGACTTGAAACACTATCATATAAAACAAAAACTTTTTCAGTATCTTCACTTTTTCTTGGCAGACTTACACTACCCACGTTAATTATATAGCGATAACTTTTGCTCAAATCATAATCGAAGTCAATTTGAATGTTCTTGATTCTGGTTACATTTGTATTTTTAAATTTAACAATTTCGTTTTCGTGTGTATGTCCACAAAAAACAATGTGTTCCGAATACTTCTTTGATAATTTTACAATTTCTTCTTTCTCTGTATGACTCAAATATTCGTAAACAGAACTTGGAGGCATACTATGAACAAACCTAATACTATTTTCGACTAAGAAATCAGGAAGAAATTTCAAAAAATCAAGTGAATTTACTGTCAACTTGTCATAATTTGCATTTATAGCATTTTTTGTCTTGTGATTCATAAATTCAAACGCTTCTTCATTAAATAATGCCTTTTCATGATTTCCACATACACAAGTAATATTTTCATTTATAATTTCTTGAACCACTTCTTCTGCATTTTCGCCATACCCAACAATGTCACCCAAGCAAATAATTTTATCACATTTCATTGTTTTAATTCTATTCAAAACAGAATTCAATGAATGTATATCGCTGTGTATGTCAGAAATTACTGCGTAAATCATCTTAATAGTCTGATTTAAAATATTTTGAAATTAAATCTTTTGAAAGTTCATTCCCTGAATAATCCCATCCAAAAACTCTGTTATTTGTCATTCGGTGCATAAGTTCGCAAAACAAATTTCCTGTTTCTTCTTCAAACACAAATGAAAATTTCCATGGTGATAAAGACAATTCTCTATTATTGAATGGGTAAGGAGTCGGGAAGTCTCCTTTTAATTGACTTCCAACATATTCTATTCCTGAAACTTCAAGAAATTTTTCTTTTTGTATTTGGGATAATGATTGATACATTTTCATTTTTTCTACAAATTTAAACTCTTACTATGTCAAAACATGTCGCACTGTCATTTTTTTTCGAGTCTGTCTTTTTTCTACCAATAAACGCTAACGTTTGAGGCTAAAAGAAGGCGGGCAATTTTGTGCACTTCACTGTCAAACTACTATGAAGTTCATTAGTTGTACCATCTTCCCTATCAGCACTTTCCGCCCGCTTGATTTTAGCCTTTGTGTGTGCCCTGCATGAGCAGAGCCCACCTGCTGAAAAGCTCTATAAAAATTTCAAAAATACAAATAATTTTTAAAGAACCAA
>JAFGUD010000020.1 GCA_016938685.1 Bacteroidales bacterium
AAAGAAGAATTGGTATAGATGGGAATCTAAGCTTCAGACCCCAGAGGGGTCACATATTAAAACAGCAATGAAAGAAACCTAAAAGTAGCATCTACAATGTTGATAATTTTCATTTAGGCTGCGCCCAAATGTATGAAAAAGGGTTTAACAAAAAGTTGTAAAAAATGAGCTAAATTAAGGAAGTCGTTTAATGAGATAGAATGTTTTTTGATAATTGAGCAATCGGATTAATTGTTTTTAGAAGTTCGGTGACGTTGGATGATAGTTCGGTATTTTTTTCGCAAGTAATCGCCAAGAATAGTTGATTTAGTGCGGCTATAATCCTGATTTGCCATGGATAAAGAAATGGTTTGTACTCCATAAAATTTTGCGGCATCTATATTTATCCAAAAATTGGTATCTTGAGTAATATCGCTGATATAAACGATTCGGTTAAATTTGGTTTTCAAAGGTGGAACTATAATATTGCTCTTGCCTAATTCTTTTTGCTGCTCAATGGTTTCTAGTCTAATATTCAGTTCATCATTTATGTTTCGAGAAATTGAGATAACATATACCAGATGTATAACAATCAAAACTAAAAAGGTATGGTTGATAAAATGGATGTTTTTTCGAAAACGTAAACTTGTTTTGATATTAAAAACATTTTGTAGGGAAAGATTTTTTAAAGGACTTAATAAGAATATATTGATAAAAGCAATGGAAAAAAATGAAGCTCGATCAACATAGAAATAGGACAAAAATAGAAATGGTAACAAACCAAATAATCCTGCAACTAAAAACATTAATGAAAGGTTGTTATAAGCCGATTTCAGGGATGAAAACATGCTATGATTCTTAGTTTTTTGAAATAAACCAATCATTAAAAATATCAGAATAATCCATGGCCACCAAAAAGAGTAGGAGTTCAAAAAAAGGACGTAGAGAATATATCCTCCGGAAAGAATAAAACGTTGCAAAAAATCCATTTCTTGCCCTACGGAAAGTCTATTATAATTTCCGGGAGCTGCTATTAAAATTATGGAACCAATAAGAAGTCCAATTAATCCAAAAGTTAGTGATAAAGGCAAAGGTTTTATTAATCGCTTTCGATCAAACAAATATAAAGCAAAATAAACAAAGAGTTGAACATTTAAAATCTCATGGCCTAAGCCAACCCAAAACCCAAGGAGAAATAAAGCGGTTGACTTAAGAAAAATACTGCCCAATCTCTCATTTTCG
>JAFGUD010000124.1 GCA_016938685.1 Bacteroidales bacterium
ACGTCTGTGGCTCGCTTCAAACTTCATCGTGGCTTGACAGTGAAGTACTCCGAAATCGGCAACAAAAACATACCGCTGTCCGTTAGCAAACATTAATAAACAAGCCTTAATATTAATTTTAACTTAAAAAAGAAGAAAACATGAAATTTTTACAAAAACTTTTCGGGAGAAATCAAATCGGGAATACTGAAAGTGAAAAAAGTAAAAACTATTCATTTATTGAATTATGTCTTGAGAATAAATATCAAGAACTTAATGATAATAGGTGGTTTTCACATTTTAAGGAACTTCCTGAGATTGATAATTTAAAAAAAAATGGACAAAGTCAAGCTGCACTTAAATTGTGCCTAAAAAGCTTAGAAACATATAGCGATTCATTTTTATTTTATGGTCGAGCAGCAGACTTATATGATGCTATTAATCAACCGAAAGAAGCAATAAAAATATTAAAAGTCGGATTATCTAAGAGTTTGAGCAAATGCAGTCTTGCGAAGCATGTTGCTGAGAGAGCTTTTAAAAGAAATGATTACCGAGAAGCTATTCTATGGTGGATTCAATCATGTGTTATGCAAATGGAATCTAAAATTATGGTTGAATACCTTCCATTTTTAAACCTTGCTTATATTTGTCAGCCACTGGGACTTAAAAACGAAGAAAAATGGTTTTTATCAAAGGCCGATAATATAAGTAACCAAGGTCCAATTCGGTTTGATTCAACAGGTACTAAATTACGACATGACTTAATAATGAATGCTAAAAACAATGATAGAAATGAAGTTGTCGAAGTTTTACAAGAATTCATAAAACGATATGGAAGTTGAATAAATATTTAAAGAAAGGAGTTAAAGTATGGTTAACGATGATGAAATTAAAAAATGGGCACAAATTGCTGAGTCTTTAGGTGGTCAAGTCGGTATGGGAGCATATTCATTATTTGACAGAATTAGTGTATCATATAAAGAAGATTCAAACATAATCGATCGCCTAAATGATATGATGAAAAGTCATACGAAAATGAATGAAACTCAAATCAAAACCTTTACAAAAGCTGCTGAAGAATATTGCTTGAAATATTCCTGAAATAGAAACAGTATTTTTTATTGTAGTGATTACACGTTTGCTAACATTTTGTAGCCTCCATTTGCCCTTCCGACGGTTTCGCGGGCGCGAAACCGCGGTGAAAAGGGCAAACGGCGGCTACAAGTTGCCGTTATGCACAATTTAAAAAACAAAAAAAATAATAATATGACAAAAATTTTTACAACAATTGCAAGTTTACTGATTTGGACATCAGTTTTTGCACAG
>JAFGUD010000125.1 GCA_016938685.1 Bacteroidales bacterium
AAAATCCTGCTAATTCATTTTGCAGTAATGACTCTTTCCATTTTTACTTTTATAATATGGGCAAGACTCGTTCCAGAGAATTTGATATCATTTGGATTTACCTTTATTATTATTGGATTTGTGGGTGGTTACTTATTCTGGTTATACCTAATCTTGACTGGTTTTAATAATCTTGACTTAAAAAATGGTTTGAAAAGCGACTTGAAAAAATCTAAGATTCTTCTGATGACCATACTAACAGGCTATGTTGTATTTGTTTTAATATTTATGCTCGACTTTGACAGAGAAAATAATGACATTCCGTTAGTTATTAATATTTTAATAGCTCCAATATTGACATATGCATTATTTGAGACAGCAATCACATTAACAAAAAAATTTAAGTATTATGACAAAAATACACAGCCAAATATTTGGGATTATTTTGTTACGATGTTCATGCTAAGCTTTTATCCATTTGGACTGCTAATGATGCACTCTCACTTACGTTTGATATTAAAAGACCATTATATTATTGATATTTAGACTTTGCAACAATGATTAAAAAACAGGAAAAAACTATTGGTAACGTACCATATAAATTTGAAATCTGGCTTTTATAAAAAATATAACAAGATTATGACTCCATATAGCCAAAAAGAGATACAGAAACTAAAAGAATTGGACAGAACTCTTACAGATGAGTTACAATCAATGCAAGAAGAAGTTCTTAAGCTTCATTGTAAAGAAAAAGGAGGTAATTTCTCTATTCATTCATTACATGGTACAATTGGAGGGAAAAACAATACATATGTTGATAGTATCAGGACACAATTTAGCGACCCAAAAGAATTTAAAGCTAAATGGCTAAAAGGATTCATAGAATATATTGGCGAGAACAAATATTCACCTTTAAGGAATTTAATGAAAAAGAAAAAATTCAGAGATTACACATTAACATTTCTTGAACGAAACTTTTACAGAAATTTATTTCAACGTACAAGGTATAAGGCAAATGAAAAACTTTGGGCAATATGGTTTGGTAGCTCAATATTATACTGGGGCTTGATTATTGCGCCATTTAAAACTAAAGATTCTTGGACATATAATATTAATGAGCTGAGACATGCAAAGTATATGTATTGGACAGTTGGTCATGTCCTAACTACTGGTTTAGTTGATCCAGAAAATAATGAATTATATAAATTTGCAGATTTAGATGAGTTGTTAAAATTTTATCGACACATTTTAAAAGGAATTTCTAATTCTATTTATGAGAAAAAAGTGTTTGGCTTCTACGTAGAATATTTAAAAAATTCAGATGATCCTATTTCTGAACCATTTCTAATTCCAGAATTAAGATATGCTGGTTATGAAGCTAAACATAAATATAGGCTTGATTTTACAATCCTCAACTCATACACTTTAGAAAAAATTGGTTTTGAATTAAGTCCTCATTCAACTCACATGTCCGTTTCCAAGATAAAAGGAAAAACACAAAAAGAAATTAATGAAGGATTGAGTAAAAAATGGCAAAAAGAAATGGACAAAAGGAATAAATATTTTGCTGATTTTGATATAACTGTAATCACATTCTCTGACGAAGATCTAAAAAATATTTCAGATTGCTTTGACATAATGAAATATTACTTATCCAATAGACCCCAGACAAGAATTGACTTAGAAGAACAGATTGAATTATTAAAAAACATATAAAAACTATTGGTAACATTTTGCATATATCATTGTGGCTCAGTTAGTTTGCCAATTTTGGCTTTTCGTACTACCTTTGGTGGTATGCGGACAGGAAAGCTCTCGAACTCCACAACGCTACATGCAATTTTCCGTTACCGCCAAGTTTGAAAAGAATAAATTGGTGGTTATTTGATAAGTTCGTTCTTTGGTTTTCTACTCGCTTGTAAAGTTGCTGTCACAAAACTTGCAAATAAAGTTTGGTGCTTTTTGCCAATTTTCGCAGTTTGACAATTTACCAAAACTGTTCTGCAGTCTGACTGTGCAGTACAATTTAGGAACAGTCGGTGGTTATTTGACAGTTTGGGTTTTGGCCGTTTTTTACTGGACACAAAATTAAATTGGCGGATAGTTTTGTGGCTGGCAAGTTTTCCGCCAGCGGCATAAGTCAGGAATGGTAAAGCTCACGTTTCAAATTCCTAATCGGCGGTGGTTACCTGCAACCCACAAGCAACTTTGATTTTTGGGGTTAAGAAAATTTTAGATACCAAGTAGTTACTTGGAAAATTTATGTGGAAATTGATACTTTTATACTGTTAACAAACTGACGAT
>JAFGUD010000126.1 GCA_016938685.1 Bacteroidales bacterium
GTGTAACTGGCAACACGTCTGATTTTGGTTCAGAAGAGTCCAGGTTCGAGCCCTGGCGGGACAACTTGACCAATTTGTCTGTGCAGGAGTATGATTTGTCTTTATACTCCTGTTTTTTATTCAAAATTTATTCATTAATAATTTTATCCAGGTAATACTCTGAAACGTCCTATTGCTAATGCAGCAACAAAAATAAATAGGTTGACATCAGATTACAAACATGAATCATCTGGAATTTAAAAACAGGATTTTCTCAAAAAAGGGGAAAGATAATTCAACATTGTATTTTATAGTTTAATATCATTCCTTCAAAAATGTGGTTTTGAGAAAAATATTTTAAAATGAAATTTGCCTACATTTATGGATTGGTATTTTTAATAAAATACTTGAGTTAAACATTATCAATTGGTTAAAATGACATCGTACTTTTTTCGAACAGGTTGTCAATGGAGAAAAATGCCTGTAAAACTGTTTTTTTGGGTACAAACACAATTTGCAAAAGTGTTTATTTCCAAATGATGACAAAGGATTTAATACAGGAGGTCTACACCGGTATTGTTTTGATAAAATGATAATCGGAAACATTGACCAAAACAAGCAAAACAATGATACAACCAATATATTTTTTCGACGATTTATTGTACAAATGCAGATTTGTTTCAGAAAGAACAGATATCTGGAGGGTTGAATTTATTACAGAAACTCTAAACAGCTTCATTAAATGGTTGAAATAAAATTTACATCTAAAAACGAAAAAAAAAGTTTTAAGAATATTTTTGAAAATTATTACCCACCACTTTGCCACTTGGGAAATTATTACCTGGAAGATTATGATGAAGCAAAAGGAGTTGTTCAGGAAGCTTTTGTTAAATTGTGGGATCTCAGGAACGAAATAAAATCTGATTCAAACATTAAAAATTTTCTATTTACGATGGTGAAGAATAGTTGTATTAACATACTGAAACGCAGGCAGATTATTATAAAACATCACAATAAAATTAAAGAAACGGAAATTCGCCATCAATATGAAAGTTTGAACAGGATAAATGAAGATTACCTGGAGCTGAAAGAATTAAAGGAAAGAATTGATGCCGCCATAAATAATCTGCCCCAACATTGCCGAATTGTTTTTGAAATGAGTCGGTTTCAGGACATGAAATACCATCAAATTGCAGAAAAGCTGGGAATTACACAAAAAGCCGTAGAAGCACGTATGACCAAAACACTTAAAATCCTTCGAAAAGAATTAA
>JAFGUD010000127.1 GCA_016938685.1 Bacteroidales bacterium
AAAGGTTTATCGAATAGAATATTCGTGCAAAAGTAATAATCTTGCATTTTGAAAACGCATTTTTCAATCTAATTTTTGGTGGATAACGCCTGAGGCTAAAAGCTGTTGTGTATTTCAAAGCACTTCACTTACAAACTACTATGAAGTTCATTGGTTGTACCGTCCTTCATATAAGCACTTTCCGCCCACTTGATTTAAGCCTTTGTTACAAACTGGCGTTCTTTCATGTCTAAACAATCACAGTTACTTTTTCATATAAGTCAGGTAAACAATTTTGTCTCATTCTGAATTTTGTTCCATGATTATGACCTGTCCTTGCGTCAAAATCCACAAGGATATTCCCTATTTCCATTGCTTTTAAAAATCCTTCAAAGTTGAATTTCTGAAGCATTAGAACTTTTGAGTAATGATAAAATTCTTTTCCATTTTCCTTCTTACTTTCTGCTTGGACGTAAAAACAATTTAACAATTTTGTTCCTGCCTTATTTGACAAGTCATCAAAACCCCAGTAAGGCTGAGGATTTAATTCTTTTAAACCAATGTTTTTCTCAACTTTTTTCAACCAACTTGCGTGTTTGTCTGAAACCTTTTTTGCATTAAACGAAATAAGCACTTTCTTCTCTTTCCGGTCAATTTTTACCATAAAACCTCTGTCGCTTGGAGAATTCCCATGAATTGTCTGTCTAAACGACATTTCAGTAGTTGGATATTTTTTTCCTGCTTCTTTATGTTTCCACCCATACATTGGGAGAAGCATTTGAGGAACAAATCCAATTGCTCTAGGTGAAGGCTCTATATGAAATAAAGTTGTTAATGAAGTAGTATTAATTCTTTGTGATTTTAATTCCCATTCTGCTGCATTTGGTATTGGTAAATTGTTTTCTGCAATTCCCAGTAAGTCTTCAAGTGTATTTCCAATTCCACCTTGATTTCCATGTCTTCTGTTTTCAATCCAGCCCTTGGCCGCAATTTTCTTTAATTCAGCAATTAACTGAGGTTTTGTATATATTTTCATTCTGCGTCTTGAAATAAAGTTAATGGTCTAATTCGCAATAGTTCGCTTTGTTTTTTATTTTTTTCAATTCTTTTTTCTGACATTTCACAATAGTCAGGAGATAATTCAATACCAATGAAATGTCTTTTTAAACCCATTGCGACAATAGCTGTTGTACCACTTCCCACAAAAGGGTCTAAAACAATTTTTGCTTTTGTTGAAGATATAATTCTATCAATTAAGGCAACAGGAAAAGGGGCAGGGTGCTCATTTTTCATTTCTTGTGTAAATTCCCAAACATCACCATAGGCGTTAGCCTTTGGTGCTAATTTAAAATTAGGTTTTGGAATTAAGTAAATTACTTCATAAGTCGGCAAAAAGTAACCGGGATTAAAGTTAATTCCGCCCTTTCTACGCCAAATAATTATTTGTCTTACTGGCAAATCTCTAATAATATCTTTTCTATCTTGAATAAGCCCATCTTGTACCCGCCACTTGTGGTTGTAAAAAATTGCACCGTCATCTTTCAAAAGTCTATACATTTCTGTCAAACAATTGAATTGCCATTCTGCATATTTGTCATTTGGTATATTGTCGCTATAATGACTGTATCCGTTTTGTAATGCGTTCCCTGCCCATTTCCCACTTTTTGTGTTTTCTTTCATCCCGTTGCCGGTAGAATTTTTCAAATTGTATGGAGGTGAAGTAACGACTAAGTCTAAACATTTGTCTGGCATTTTTCTCATTACGTCCAAACAGTCTCCACAAATTATTTTATCTAAATATGTTTCTTCAAAATTCATTTAATCAAAATTCTATTAAAGACAAAATTAGTCATTTTTTCTTTAACTGTGATTAATTGTAGGACGGTCTTTTTTTACGCTTGTTTGCAACAAATCAATAGATTTGAAATCAGTAAAGTCGTATTGAACCGGTACAACAGAAACAAAGTAATTATTTAGTGCCCATTCATCTGTA
>JAFGUD010000128.1 GCA_016938685.1 Bacteroidales bacterium
TAATAAAAAACTAATTTTTTTAATCATAAAGATTGGATTTGAATTAAAATAAATAAATGAATACTTTATTGTACATCTAATTTCTTTTTTAATGTAAATAATCAGGATTATAAATGGTATTCAAATAGGTTTGTTCTTGACGGTAAAAGCTGTTAATACATGGTTGTGTTTTGTTCACTAAGCTGTAATTACCCATTTTCCTTTTCTTAATCTTTGTCAAGCAATAATTACTTTCCGTAACATTGTGCAAACAATTATTACACCGCAAATGAAACGGTTTTATTTATTATAAATATTAATTAGAAGTTAATTTTTAATGATTTCCTGCTGTCCCCCAATGAATGTCACATGATAAGAAATACTAAAAATCAACTTTCCCTTTTTATGCCTTTCAAAAGTATAATCCCCTATTATTGGTAGGAGTGAAGATCATAATATTTGTTATTTCTGCCAAAAACCTAAATGGAATTTTATTAAATGTTTCAGGGGACTTTTGAACAACCTTTTAAGAAGATATTAACATGAAACCGTCTCCAAAACAACAAATAATTGAATACTAAAAGTGAAATAATAGAAGTGTTAATCGGAATAAATTCAATTTTAAATGTTAATCGTTTGTATGAAATTATTGATCTGATGTATTTTTTTAAAATTATCAAAAAATAATTTCAGTGTTAATTTTCTGGTTGTTAGTTGTTTAGTTGCATTTATTAAAAAATAATACAAAAATAATAGTACTATGTGTTGCATGGTACTATTATTTTTATATATATTTGTAATGCAAATAACAGGGTAACAGAAAGTAGTTTTTTTAAAATAGTTCTTTTTATTTTGTAACGTTTTGAAATGAGTGTCGTCTTAATGACAGAAAAAAAGCAAGCGGGAATAAATTCCGGAAAATAATAAAGCAGAAAACAACAGAAAACAACAGAAAACAAAAACAAAAGCCATGAAAACAAAAAACAATGTTCAGAAAGCAGTTTTAAGGTCAGCAGCAGTGATTGTCAGCTTTGTTCTTATTAGTTTTACCGTTAGTGCACAGGAATTTTGGAAAAAATTATTAACTCACAGCAGTTTTAACGAAATTGCAATTGCATTGATGGAAACTGAAAACAAAGCTGAACTTCCGGCTGAAACCGGTTCAGAATCAACATTTCGGTTTAATTTGGTTCAGGAGAATGACAATCAACTTAGCCTGGAGGAGTGGATGACCAAAGATTTTTATTTTGGAATGTCGCCCGCTCAGCTGGGAAATGAAATGGAATATGGTTTAGAGCTGGAAAACTGGATGTTAAATGAACGCGTATTTTCGCCTGAAAAACTGGATGAAAAACCAATGGAGCTGGAAGCCTGGATGACTTCGGATGAAGTTTGGAACAGCTAACAGGAGTGGACAGGTTTGAAAAGAGAGAAACAATCGGATAGTAGGGAAAAATAAGAAAATTAAAATGAAAATAGAAAACGCAAAGGCACAAATGAGGAAAGGAGTGCTGGAATATTGTATCCTGCTCGTCCTTGATGGAAAGCCTCTGTACGCCAGCGATATCATTCAGTCGTTGAAGGAAGCAAAAATGATTGTGGTGGAAGGAACCTTGTACCCCTTGCTAACCCGGCTGAAAAACGCAGGATTACTGGCATACCGCTGGGAGGAATCAACTCAGGGGCCGCCCCGGAAATATTATGAATTGACCGATAGCGGAAGGAAATTTTTAGGCGAACTGGAAGGCTCGTGGATTGAATTGGTTGATGCTGTAGGGAAAATAAAAAACAGCAGAAGGTAATAATTACAGATTTGAAATTCAAAAAAAACATAAATGAGAAAAGCCATAAATTCAACCAACAGGGCAGTTTTCATTACATTCCTTAAAACAAAAAACAACTGAAATGAAAAAGACATTTACAATAAATATCAGCGGTACCGTTTTCTATATTGAAGAGGATGCCTACGAAGTTCTTCAAAAATACCTTATCAATCTGAAAAATCATTTTGGCAGCAGTGAGGAAGGAAAAGAGATTTTATCAGACATTGAAGCAAGAATAGCAGAAATTTTTACTGAAAAATCAAGCGACGACAAAAAAGTGGTCACACTCGACTGGGTGAACGAGGTTATTGAAACCATGGGAACACCCGAAGATTTTGCCGAAGAGGAAGGAGAAGAAGAACCTGCTGTTACATCAGAAAGTAAAAGAAAAAGAAGACTTTACCGCGGCCCCGACAGCCGGGTGTTAGGCGGTGTTTGTGGCGGGCTTGGTGCTTATTTTAACATGGACCCCGTGGTATTGCGAATTATTTTCGCCATTCTGTTTTTTGTCACCTTCCCGGCAGCAATGATTGCTTATATTATTTTGTGGATTGCTGTGCCAAAGGCAGTTACCACCACTCAGCGTCTTGAAATGAGAGGCCAGGAAGCCACTGTTAAAAACATCGAAAAATCAATTAAAGAAGAAGTAAAAGAGGTAAAGGAAAGTTACAAACGGTTTAAAGAGTCTGATACCTACTCAAAAGGTAAAAAGTCGGTGGAGGGAGCCGGCGATGTATTTTACAATGTTTTGAAAGTTATTTTGAAAATTTTTGTCATTATTGTGGGCGTTGTCCTGATTTTGTCAGGTTTCTTTGGCATTTTAGGCCTTATTTCTTCGTTTATTATTGGCCATTCGTTTGTTGAAGGCTGGCCGCTGGTTTGGGGGCCCGAAATTCACGTGCCCAACTTCCTGAACCATTTTGTTGAACCCGGA
>JAFGUD010000129.1 GCA_016938685.1 Bacteroidales bacterium
GGTGTTAAAATGCTTTTTAATTCGATTGACTTTGCGATATTTTTGCCAATTGTATTTTTACTCTACTGGTTTGTTTTTAATAAAAATTTTCAGCTACAAAACCTTTTGATTGTTGTTGCCAGTTATGTTTTTTATGGCTGTTGGGACTGGCGGTTTTTATCTTTAATTGTTTTCAGCACCGCTGTAGATTATTCTGTTGGAAGAGGACTCAAAACTGAATACAGACAATCAAGAAGAAAGGCATTGCTGTGGACAAGTATTATGGTAAATTTGGGTTTATTGGTTTTTTTTAAATACTATAACTTTTTTCTTTCTGGTTTTATAGACACATTTTCAATTTTTGGAACAAAACCAAACGCAAGTTCATTAAATATTATTTTACCTGTCGGAATAAGTTTTTACACTTTTCAAACATTAAGCTACACCATTGATGTTTACAGGAGAAAGATTGAACCGACAAAAAATTTTATTGCATTTTCAGCATTTGTTGGGTTTTTCCCTCAGTTAATTGCAGGGCCAATTGAAAGGGCCAAAAATTTACTTCCCCAGTTTTATAATAGCCGGATTTTTGACTACTCAAAGGCGGTTGATGGCATGCGTCAAATTCTTTGGGGGCTGTTCAAAAAAATAGTGATTGCAGATAACGCAGCAACTGTTGCAAATTTAATTTTTAATAATTCTTCAGACTATTCAGGGAGCACCTTATTTTTGGGTGCTCTTTTTTTTGCATTCCAGATATATGGCGATTTTTCAGGCTATTCTGACATCGCAATCGGAACAGCAAGACTCTTTGGATTCAATTTGATGCAGAATTTTGCTTTTCCCTACTTTTCAAGAGATATAGCAGAATTTTGGAGGCGCTGGCATATTTCACTGTCCACCTGGTTTAGAGATTATGTGTATATCCCACTTGGCGGAAGCCGGGGAAGCAACTGGGTGAAAATAAGAAATACATTCATTATTTTTACAGTAAGCGGCTTTTGGCACGGAGCTAATTGGACATTTGTGATTTGGGGAGCGTTGAATGCATTCTACTTTTTACCTCTGCTATTGACACATAAAAATCGAAAGAACCTGGAAATTGTTGCACAGGGCAGAAACCTTCCTTCTTTAAAAGAGTTTGGTTTTATGTGTGTAACATTTGCGATTACAGTATTTGCATGGATATTTTTCAGAGCAGAAAACCTTGGACATGCCATTGATTATATTTCTGAAATATTTTCAATGTCCTTGTTCTCTGTTCCCCAATTTAACGGGAAAAGGAAAGCGCTCACAACTCTAATACTTATTGGAATTTTTCTTTTGATAGAGTGGAAAGGCAGAGAAGAACAATATGCTCTCGCACATATTGGTCTAAAATGGAAACGCCCTTTAAGATACGCAATGTATTACTCTATTATTTTCATAATTTTTTGGTTTGGGGGGGAGGAACAGCAATTTATCTATTTTCAGTTTTAGATTATGAAGAATTTTTTACATAAGGTAGTAGTCTTTTTTTCAATAATACTATTTTTTTTATTAGGTTCAGTATTTCTGGTAAAATACTGTGGCAGCCTTAAAATTAACGGGGATCAGGAAATTATTGTGGTTGGACACTCTCACCCTGAATGTGCATTCAACGATTCCATAATAACTGGCTTATCAAATTTTTCTGCCTCCGGCGAATCTTATTTTTATACATATTATAAAACTAAAAAACTTGTTGTGCAAAATCCACAGTTACAGGTTATATTTATAGAGTGTTCAAATGCTCAGATATGTAAATTAATGGATGACTGGATTTGGGATGAAATGTACTTGTCTCATTTCTTCCCTGTATATGCCTTATTTCTTGACAATGAAGGTTATAATTTGTTATATCAAAAGAATTCCAGGGGGATAAAGAAAAATATTGTTCCGGTTCTAAAATATAATTTTAAAGTTATAGCAGGAGGTTTAAAATATACAAATAGAATAGGAGGGTATCTGGAACTTTATAATTTGAAATCCGATTCTTTATGGAATAAAAATAAGGATGAATTAAGCTCAAAAATTTTAAATGAAATTTCGGAAATAAATATGGAATATTTGGTGAGACTTATAAAGTTTTGTAAAAAAAGCGGCGTAAAAGTATTTTTGATACGAAGTCCGGTGCATAAAGAATATCCCGGATACAAAAATGAACCGCTTTTCCGTGAAATACTTTCTTCAAGATTCTCAGGTATTGAATTCTTGGATTTTTCTAAATTTCCTCTCAACGATTCAGAATTTGCTGACCTGGAACATTTGAACTTTAAAGGGGCAAAAATATTTTCAACCTGGATTGATGAACTATTGAATGACAGTTTGCTTGAGAGGGATGACAAACAGGTTTTTATCAACGAGGAGATGAATAAATATAAATTTATACCTATTGATGAGTATGACGTGATGACTTCAAATGAACGTTTTTGATGAATCCACAACAATGGATATGATTCTGTAATGTCCTTTTATATAAGTAGTTGTAATAAGTATTTCATTGTTGAGAAAGAAAAATAACGTAACCCTGGTTTTGATGTGAATAAAAAAGAGACCCGTTCTAACATAAAAATCCCACAGGAACTTGTTTCCTGTGGGATTTTACTTTTCTGGTTATTTCAAATAACAACTATTCCACAATTAATTTTTTAATATTTGCCCTGTTGTCGCTAATGGAGCGGATGTAATACATTCCGGGTGACAAATGGTTGATGTCGATTCTGTTCAAAGA
>JAFGUD010000130.1 GCA_016938685.1 Bacteroidales bacterium
AAAAGAGCTTGGATGGATGGAATTTTTGCAAAAGTTCAAAATTTGAGTCCTCCATTTATTTTTTCTAATGCATAATCCGGGTTAAATTTTTGAATGAACCCTAAGCTGACGAAACCGGACAAGATTTAAAGACAAATTTAAAAGCATCAACGACTAAATTTATTGATGAAATAAAAGAGCTTTCAGAAGAAGTATCTATGCTGAAACTACACAAAATAATTGACAGAGTTGTAAAAAATAGAAAGTAGATTTTTGATAATCAATTTGTTGAGTATGTTAATTTTTTATTTTTCTATCAAATATTTTTTAATCATTATATTTAAAGTTTCTTCGCTTATTGGTTTTGAAATAAAATCGGTACAACCAACAGAAAATGCTTTCTCTTTTTCGTCCATTGTTGAATATGCTGTTTGTGCTACTATTGGCAAATTTGGTCTAAATTCTTTAATCAATTTTGTTGCCTCAAAACCGTTCATTATTGGCATTTTGATGTCCATTAAAACTAAGTCTATTTCTGAGTTTTTCTTGCAAATATCAACAGCTTCTTCTCCGTTTTTTGCATGAATAATATTACAATTAATTTCTATTTCTTCTGCTAACAATGTTTCAAGATATAAGTAATTTACTTCTTCGTCTTCTACAATAAGAATTGTGTATTTATCAATTTCATTTTTCTCAATAATATTATTAGAATTGCTTTTTTTAGTATTTGAATTTGCTGGTTTGTAGGGAATTGTAACAAAAAAAGTTGTTCCCTTACCTTTTTCTGATTTAAGTTCAATTTTTCCACCAAGTAGTTCAGTGTTTTCTTTGGCTATTGACAAGCCCAAACCCAAGCCTCCAACTTTTCTGGATAATTCTTTTTCTTCTTGCGAAAATCTTTCAAAAATTGACTGATGCATTTCCGGATTAATTCCAACTCCTGTGTCTTTTACGTATATTTCTAACTCGTTATTTTTTTGATTATACCCAAATTCGATAAACCCTTCTTTGGTAAATTTTAGCGCATTTTCTATTAAATTGCTAAGTATTTTATGAAGTTTTGTTTCATCGGTGAATATTGTGCTTTCTTTGACTGAAAGTCCTTTTTTTAAGAAAAGTGGTATTTTATTTTCTTTTGCTTTGATATCAAAAATTGAAAACAATTCTAAAAACATTTCATTTAAACAGGTCTCTTTTTCAATTGCCTCAACTTGTTTCGTTCCAAGTCTTGATATTTCCAAAATATCATCAATAATTCGCATTAATTGGGTTCCACTATTTTGAATTATGCTTACAAAATGTTTCCTTTTTTCTTCAGTAATATTAGGTTTGTCCAATAAACTTGAAAATCCAAGTATTCCATTCATTGGAGTTCTAATTTCATGCGACATATTATTTATAAATTCTGTTTTTAAGCGGTCGCTTTCTTCGGCTTTATCTTTGGCAATTAATAATTCAATTTCAGAGCGTTTGCGTTCTGAAATGTCAACATGAGTTCCTACAATTCTTATGGCTTTGTCGTTTTTATCAAAAACAGCTTCTGCACGCGAGAGAATATCAACCCAATGCCCGTCTTTATGTTTCATTTTAAACTCAAATTCAAACCTATCCAGCTGTTTTTTAATTACTTTTTGTTGCATTTCCCACGATTTGGCAGCGTCTTCCGGTTCTGTTAAATTTTCCCATATAGTAAAATCGTTGGGCAATTCATCATCTTTATATCCCAATATGCTTTTCCACCCGGGAGAATAATAAATTTCGTTTGTGATTAGATTCCAGTCGAAAATACCATCTTTACTGGCATCCATTGCTAAATCAAATCTCGCTTTGCTTTCTTCGGCTTTTTCCATTGCTATGAGTAATTCCTCATTTGTTTGTCTCAATTCTTCGTTTAAACTTTCATATTCTTCATTTTTTAACAATAATTCTTTTTTATTCTGCTCGGCTTTTTCTTTAGCTTTTAATAATTCTTGTTCTGCCTTTACTTTATCTGTAATGTCTTTACTTACGGCAAACATTAAGGTTTTGTTATTTACAGTAATTTTTGAAACAAAAAGCTGCGTGAAAATTTCTGTACCATCTTTTTTTACATGGTTCCTAAAATTAATAAACTCTTTTCCTTTTTCTTGTGCAATTTTACTTGCTGATTTGGATTTTTCAACTTCTGAGCTAAATTTTAGGCAAGACATTCCAATTAATTCTGTCTCATCATATCCATATATTTCTGATGTTGCTTTATTAGCTTCTATTATATCGTAGTTCTCAGGATCGAATATAAAAATTGCATCTGCTAACTGATTAAATAATTCTGAAAACTTCAATTCGTTTTCTTCTGCTTTTTCTTTGGCTTGAATTATTTCATTTTCAATTTTTTTTCTGTCCGAAATATCTCTTGTTACTGATAAAATATGAGGTTTATTTTTTATTTTTATTATGCTGGCAGACATTAATGCTGTTTTTAAACTTCCATCTTTACATTTAAAAACAGATTCAAGGTTTTCAATTTTTCCTTGTTCTTTAAGTGTATTAAGTAATATTTCTCTGTCTTTAGGAATATTCCAGATTTCTATTTCTGTTGATTTTACGCCTATTACGTCTTCTTTTGTATAGCCTGTTAATGCCGTAAAACCTTCGTTGATTTCAATATAAGTGCCATCTATTGCGTTTATATTTACTGCATCAGGACTTGTTAAAAATGCTGTTGCGTATTTTGCTTCACTAATTTCTGCTATTTCTTTGGCAATAGATAATTCTTCGTTTGTTTGTTTTAATTCTTCGTTAAGACTTTCATATTCTTCATTTTTTATTTGTAAATTAGCTTCGTTTTCTTCGGCTTTTTCTTTTGCCTTTATTAACTCTTTTTCTGCCAGTTTTCGATCTGAAATATCGTTTAGCGTAACAATTAGATTACCAGGTATGAATTGTGCATAGAGTTCACAAATTTTCACAGTTCCATTTTTGCAATATATTTCATATTCTCCTGTATTGATTGCTTTATAAGAATTTTGGGCTATTTCTAAAAAAGATTTCCAACGTTTAATTACATTCTTTCTATATTCCGAATTTGGATAGGCAAGTTCATACCACTCTTTCGTTGTTTTTGGGTCATGTCCAAATAATTGAACTGCACTTTTACTCCAAAATATAATATTATCATCGTTAACATCAACCACAGCAATTGGAAAGGGGTTACTGTCAAGTACAGTTTTTAGTTTTTCTTTGGCTATGAATAATTCCTCATTTGTTTGTCTCAATTCTTCGTTAAGACTTTCATATTCTTCTTTTTTAAGCAATAATTCTTTTTTACTTTGTTCTGCTTTTTCAATGGTTTTTAATATATCAAGTTCATGTTTTTTGTTTTTGGAAATATCAAAAAATTTTACAGCAATTTGATTATTTTGAAGTGAAAAAACATATACATTGTAGTAGCCTGAGAATCTATCATCTTTATAAGGAATTTCAAAAGCATGGCTTTTTATTTCGCCTTTTGCTATTTTTTTGTAAATATTAGAAATTTCGGTGGACAAAAGTTCAGGAAATGCTTGTTCAATTGTTTTGCCAATCAATTGTTCATGCTTAATTCCTAAAATTTCATCAGCTATTGGGTTTGCGCCTGTCAAAATCAAATTATTTTCATCTTTCAATGAATAAAAATGCATTGCAACAGGAGTTAATTCAACAAGATTTTTGAGCTTTAATAATTCATTTTCCTGCTGGTTTACTTTCTGTAATAGCTGTTCGTATGTCGGAATATTTGTTTTCATATTCAATGTTTTGATTTATTTCAATCATTCACAATAAGATTGTTTCAGTGTCAAATTTAATTGATTTTTGGGATAAATAAAAAACATCAAATTAGTTTGGTGAAAAAATTACTCAAATTACACAAAATTACGTGGAAGGATGTTTTTATACCGATTGACTTTAAAACCGATTTTAAGAAAATTAAATCGGATTTTTTAAAGCATTTCGGTATACAATTACAAATTTTAGAAGAGAGTTAGTATAAAATTTAAAAACTAAAAGAAAACGTATAAAAAAAAGCCGCAATTTGCGACTTTTTTTACTTAAATTAAGCTTCAATTTTATCATAACCGGCAACTTCCATGCTTCTTTCAATCTTTTTCACAAGACCTTGAAGAACTTTACCCGGACCTAATTCTGTAAAATGCAAAGCACCATCTGCAATCATGTTTTTAACAGACTGAGTCCACATTACAGGAGCAGTTAACTGATTTATAAGATTTTGTTTAATTTCTTCAGGGTTTGTACTAGGCTTTGCTGTTGCATTTTGGTAAACCGCACAAATTGGAGTGTTGAAATTAGTTTCATTTATTGCTTGTTGCAATTCTTCCTGAGCAGGCATCATAAAAGGCGAGTGGAATGCTCCGCTAACTTGTAATTGTAAGGCTCTTTTAGCTCCAAGTTCTTTGAATTTTTCAATAGCAATTTCAATTCCTTTTACTGAGCCGGAAATTACTAATTGACCCGGACAGTTGAAATTTGCAGCAACAAGAATTTCTTCTTTGTTAATTTCAGCACAAGTGTCAGCAACTAATTGGTCTTCTAATCCAAGAATTGCAGCCATTGTAGAAGGAGCTAAATCACAGGCTTTTTGCATTGCCATAGCACGTTTTGATACAAGTACTAAACCATCTTCAAAACTTAGAGCTTTGTTCGCTACAAGAGCAGAAAATTCGCCAAGTGAATGACCGGCAACCATTTCAGGTTTAAAATCATCACCCAAATAATCTGCAAGAATAACAGAATGTAAAAATATAGCAGGTTGAGTAACTTTTGTTTGAGTTAAGTCTTCAGCCGGACCATTAAACATGATGTCAGTTATTCTAAAACCAAGTATTTCATTGGCTTTTTCGAATAATTCTTTTGCACGGGGAGAGTTTTCGTATAATTCTTTACCCATTCCAACGTATTGAGCACCTTGGCCCGGAAAAACAAATGCTTTCATAAAAAACAATTTTAAATTTGGGTGCAAATATACAAATGAGCAGAAACTAAACAAAAAAGAGCCGGAATTTTTGTCCCGGCTACTCTTTTGCTATTTTATTACTAAGTATTAGTAACAAAAAATGGTTGTTTTGTAAGCGTAATGTGTTTGTTGTTCACTTTTATATTTGTGCTTTACAAACTTTATTACTTTAAGCATAATTAGTGTTTTCCTTTTGAGGTATTACTTTGATCGGTTGTGTTATTATCATCAACTTGTGTATTTGTGTCTTGCATTGCTTGCCAAAATGCTTCACAAGAAGGCGTAACAGCTAAAACAAATAGCATAAGGATAATACCAATAATTTTTAGTTTTGCATTTTTCATAGTAATGTTGTTTTATCTTGAAAGTTTAGTTTTACGTTTGGTTGTATTTTTCATGTATTCAAATACTTTTTTCTGCAATTCACCTGTTTGTCTGTCGTACATAAGTTTTTTGCTAATTTCGTAAGTTGAATAAGTATTTAGATTGTGTTCAGTTCTAACAGTTTGCATGTCTGCATCTTGATTTTTAACAGGTTTTCCTTCTTTTACAACAACATTTTTTGTAGGTGCATTTTGCATTACTCCATTGCTGATATAAATAGGATCTCCATATTCATCAGTAAAATAAGAGAAATTATTAGATTCGTCAGACTCACCAAAAGTATCAAAAGCATCAGCATAAATTACAAGATAATAATATCCTGTTACGTCAGGCATGTAGTAAGTCCAATAAAATGGGTCGTCACCGCCAAAAACAGCATCAGAAACACTTTGACCGGAAACTACATCTACGTGATTCCACCAGTAACCCCTCGCGGGAATTTGTGATGTAACATTAGCATCATTTAATTCGTCATTTTCACCATAATTTCCATAATCATTGCTGTAATAATCGAATAATACTACTTGATATTCATTTCCATCATACGCATTGTATAAAATGTAAGCAATACACCAGTCGTCAGAAGCATAAAGAGTGCTTTCCCCTGCGTTGTATACATTGTAAACTGCAGTTCTCCATCTTGGGTCTGAATCAGTATCATCGTCGATATCGTTTAATTCCCATGCCATAACGTCGTATCCCGAAGTCGGGTCGTCTACAACATTATTTCCATCGCCATCAGGGTCTTGAAGCACATCTGTAGCAACAAAAGCGCAGAACCCAAAGTCATCAGAGCAAAAGAAATCCTGATCAACCCAAATTCCTCCGTTGTCGCCCCAATCATCACCCCAAGAGTTAACAACTCTAAAAGCGCCGTTAGAACCCATATTGTCGTCATAACCGCTAAGAATCATTGCGTGATAAGCGTGTTGTCCGGTATAACCATAAGTCTGATAATCTAAAACTCCGCTTGTGTAATCCATGAACTCGTCGCCAAGTTTTGCTCCAAAAACAACAGCTTCTCCGGCAGCTAAGTAATCTTTTATTGTAGTTTTATTAAGAGAAATTTCCCTATAACTGGATATTTTATGGTTACTTGCATCATTATTCCAACCACTTTCTGGGCTGCTTGAACAATCTCCTAAATTAGTATAAGGTACAGTAGTTAATTTTGCAATACCTCTTGAAAGAATAATATCATAAGCAACTTCAAAGTTAGTACCGTTACAATCTTCACCTTTGTCAGAGTTATCAATTGCCCAGAATAAATCTTTTGGACTAAACATTTTGTTTTGGTCGGTATAATAAGTGTCTCCATTTGCTTTTGCTTCAAGAAAACTTTTGTGGTTATAACCAACAGCCCAAGCTACGCATGTTCCATATTGACCTTGGTCACCAATTGGTGGAAAATAATTTGTTAAGTCAACTGAAGTTGGTAATTCACCTGACCCAAAAACTGTCCCAAAATCTACTGCGTCTTCGATATTTTCGGTATCTTCATCATCCATTAACCAACCTAAAGATTCTTCCAAGTCATTAGCTGTAAACCAATTACAAGATTGAAAAACCATGGAAAAAGATAGAATTAAGATAAAGATTAGTTTTGATTTTTTCATTTTCTAAAATTTTTAAGTTATTGTACAAATTTAATTAAATTTAACTTTAGTTTGAATCAAAATCTGTGAAAATTTTGACTAGTGTTAAATTTAACGTAGAATTACAACTAAAAGTTTTATTTATTGTGATTTTTAGTCTGTTTTTTTTGAATTTATGATTTAAATATCGCAATATTCTTCTTCGTAGTATATTTTCTTTAGATATAATTTTGAGTTTTTATAGATGAAAGTGAAGTAATAATTTTCGCAGTCTCCGTATACCAGGAATGTAATTCCATTTGGGAAATATTCTAATTTGTATTCATATAAATATTCATCTTCGTCGTCGTATTCTCCATATTCATCAAAATATGTAAGGTAAACTCCACCATCTATATATATTTGTTTTAAATCTGTTAATAGGTAGGGTATGATTGTTTCCTGATAACTCATACTATCAACAACAAAAGTTTTAGTTTCTCCTTCGCCCCAAGCTTCTGCATTGTGAATGAATAAAATATTTTCATCTATGAATTGATCAATTGCCGAAAAACTTTGGTCTTCTGAAACCGAGTAGAAAAAATCAATGACTTCTATGTAATTGTTTTCAAAATCTTCTTTTAAAATATCATCCATCAAATCTCGTGCTTTATAATCGTTTCTATTATCAGGATAATTTTCCAAAAAATCGTTAATATCTTTTGGAGTTTTATTCACACCTAACCATATTTCGTCATCTGTAAGCCATTTTATTGAATTTTCGGCATCATTAACAAATTCTCCTTCGGGATTCTCATTAATGTAATTTTGATAGGCTTCTTTAGTATCTTTTTCCTCAGCATAAGCCCAGTCGATTGAATCTTTTTGATGAGTTAAACTATCCAACTTGAATTCTGCTATTTCAAGAAATTCACTTTCGGGATTTTCATCAATAAATGTCTGAAATGCTTCGATAGAGTTCTCTTCTAATGTGTCTTTCCAATTTTTTTTAGCACATGAAACTAAAAAAAATGCAATTAGTAAAAAGTAAAGTAATTTTTTCATAGTATGTTTTTATTATTCTGAAATTATTTCAATGTCAATTGATTTTAAGTTTGAATTTAATGTTTTATTATCATCTATTTCAATTTTGCTCACTTTTGCTACTTTTATGTCTTCAAAAGAACATTTATTTTCAATAAATAAATTTTTTGAGAAATTAAAATTACCTGTAAAAACAGAGTTGTTAAAATTTGCATCGTTTCTGAAAATATTTTGGGCAAAAACGAAATCTCCTTTTGAGTTTATTTTTACGGCTTCTACTTTCCCGTTGAAAATACAGTCTTGAAAATACGCTTTTTTGTAGTATATTGAATAATTAGCTCGAAAATAGCCTCTAACTTCAATATTGCCAAAATTTGCCATTTCGCTATAATTACAAGCGCCAAAATTTGCATTTTTATCAAAAAAACAATTATTAAATCCGGCATCGGCATTAAAAACAGAGTTCATGAATGAAATATCCCCGGAAAATGTTGCATTTGTGAATTTTGCAAGTTTTTCAAATGTTGATTCCCGAAAATTGTTTTCGTTTCCATTGAAAAAAACACCTTCAAAACGAGTTTCATCTGCAAATGTACAGCCTGAAAATTCTACGTTATCTTTAAAAGTGCTTTGTCGGAAGTTAATATTCTTATCAAATGTACAATTTATAAAAGTTACAGGCTTGTTAAAATAACAAATTGTAGCAAATTCATCTACAACTTCAAAAGCTATTATGCTATCCTTGAAGTTACAATTGATAAATGTTATTGCAGAGTTTATTTCTGCTATTCCAATTGCATTTGAGCGAACAAAAATATTTTCTATTTCTGTAAAATCAATGTTTCCTGTAATTGTTTTGTCAACAAATTGAATGTTTTCAGAATTATTAATTTTTTGTATAACTTGATTTGGTGTAATGTCGGTTCCTGTGTTTTCAGAAACGTTAGTGTTGCATGACATTAAAAATGAAGCTATTAGCAGCAAAAGATAAAATGGTATTTTCATATTGTAAATTTTAATGTAAAGTTAGCACATAAGCATTAATTTGCAAAAAATGTTTGACAAAAAAACGCAATGAGTAGGTCATTGCGTTTTAATGTTTTTAATGTTCTAATTGTTTAGTTTCTTCTTTTGATTTTGATAACCTGCCCAATTTGTAAGGTAGAAACATCAGAATCAGAAAAACTGTTAATTTTCATAATATCTTCGTGAGAAACACCGTCAAATTTTTGTGCAATTGAAAATAAATTGTCACCGCTTTTAATTGTGTAATAAATAAAATTAGGATCCAGACGTTGTTGTTGAACTTTTCTATCGCTTGCTACTTCTTGTTTTTGTTCAAAAGTTTTAGTGTTTAGGTTTTGGTAGTAAGACAATTTTTTCAATGGTTCGTAAATGACTAGTTTTTGACCTACATTTATTTTTGTTGAAGACAAATTATTCCAGCATTTTATGTCTTCTACGCTAACATCGTACCATTCAGAAATAAAAGAAAAAGTATCTCCGGCTTTTACGGTGTAAATAATTTGTCCTTTACCTGATAAATCGTAATCAGGGCATGGAGTAGGAGTGTAAGAGTAGTTGTTGTCGTATTTTTGCTTGTAAGTATTAGTTTGTTTCACTACAAATTTTTGTGAAAAGATGATAGAATCTTTATAGTCATAAATTTTATCTTCATTCATTAAAAACGCCGAAATATTTGCCATTGGCAGACGAAGTGGGTATGGTTTAATATGTCCTGGAATAATGTCAATTTTGTATTGAGGATTTAAGTCTCTTAATTGTTCAATTGGAATTTCCAGAACTTCTGCAACTTGTGTAAGATGAAGAGTATCAGTTATCATAACGGTGTCTGTATTCAATGGTAATTCAATTGAAGCAGGGTAAAAATTATGCTCTTCGGTGTAATTCATAATATATGTTATTGCAATAAAAGCAGGCACATAACTACGAGTTTCTTTTGGAAGGAATCTGTATATTTCCCAGAAATCAGTTTTTCCACCCGAACGAACAATTGCTTTTTGAACATTTCCTGCACCGCAGTTGTAACCTGCCAAAGCAAGATTCCAATCTCCAAAAATGCCGTATAAATCACCCAAATAAGCAACAGCTGCTTTTGTTGATTTCATAGGGTCTCTTCTTTCGTCGATATAACTGTTAATTTCTAAACCATATCTTTTTCCGGTAGCGTATATAAATTGCCAGATTCCGGTTGCTCCGGCTCTTGAAACAGCTCTCGGATTTAAAGCTGATTCAATAATCGGCAAATATTTTAATTCTATTGGCATATCGTGTGCCATAAGTTCTTCTTCAAACATTGGAAAATAATATTCAGACATTCCCATAATTGTAGGAATCATATATTTACCTCTTTTTAAATAAAGATTAATCCAATTTCTAACGTCTTGATTATAGCTTAAATGAATTGGAGTTGCTATTTTTTGCATTCTTTCAATAATAATTGAATCGGCAATGTCAATAAAATGCTCGTTTGAAAAAACATCTTTATTTTGATTGTTTGAGTTTAATGAAGTTTTAACGTACCAACCACTCATAAGGCTGTCAATATTGGCAATCGTTTGTTCTTCAAGGTAAGTGCTATCTAGTTTGTCTTGAGAAAAAGCAGTATTACTAATTATAAGAGCAAGAATTAGGATTACTACTGAGTTTAAAATTTTCATATTTTTGTGTTTTTGGAGTTTTATGTTCTTCTTTCAAAATAACATAATGCTAATTTTGAGCCACTTTTTTTTGACTTTGCAAATTTACTAAAAATAAAATTTAAAATTAAATGCTAAATACTGATTCCCCATACAATAATTTACCGAAGGATAAATTTGCATTGATAAGTCTTCACTTACGTCAAAATTTGAAAGTTCTGCATCTACATAAGCATCAACAACATTCAAAGTCCAAATTAGAGCAAAAGCAAAAACTGTCAGGTCTCTTTTTCTTCTGGTGTTGTCAAAAGTAGAGAGTAATTGTTCTGGTGTAGTATTCAGGTAGATTGGTTCAGTAAAATATAATGAATTGGTAATTGAATCACGGTCTGCCAAAGTTAAATAAAATTTGTAAACCTTATAGTCGTGATTAAAACTGTTAAACATGTATGCCAAAGGTGTAAAGAGTCCATAAATGATAGGAACTTTCCAGATTTTTCCGTTGTATATTTGTCCGCTTCCGGGCAAAACGCCCGACAAAATCATAGCAACTTTGGGGTTTTTAACAGCTTTTTCCTCTTCAAAAACATTTTGAGTAGTATCAATTTGGGCTATTAATTTTGCTGAGAAGAGAGCAAAAATAATAAATACAAAAAAATATTTACGTATCATTATATTAGTTTTTTGCAAATTAAACAAAAAAAACACCTTATAACATAATTAAAAGGTGTTTTTAACATTTTTATAACGAATTCTTTCCAAAATTAGTTTAGGGAATCAATAATTTTTTGAAGAATATCTTCTGACTCAAAATCAATAATGAGTTTTCCTTTTCCGTTTTTTTCTATTTTGATATCTACTTTTGTGTCAAATCTGTTTGCCATATTGCTTTTAAATTCTTTGATGTTTTGGGGAAGTTCATCAGTATCAGATTTTTCTTTTTTTGCTTTTGGGTTTAAAATGCTGTTGACTTCTTCTTGTGTCTTTTTAACAGATAATCCGGCAGATAGTATTTTATAGAAAACTTTCAGCTGATTATGTCTGTCTTCAGTAAGTCCGGCAAGAATTTTAGCGT
Organism: Bacteroidales bacterium; assembly: GCA_016938685.1. Classification (GTDB taxonomy): domain Bacteria; phylum Bacteroidota; class Bacteroidia; order Bacteroidales; family JAFGUD01; genus JAFGUD01. The sequence goes on from JAFGUD010000130.1 coordinate 11,710, forward strand.
GTCCCATAGAAATTTTATTAGCTCTTAATCCGGCTTGAATTTCAGGTGGAAGATTTAAAAGACGAAGGAAGTTAGCAATCGAGGAGCGACCTTTTCCTGTTCTTTCGCTCAAACTTTCTTGTGTAAGCGAACATTCTTCCATCAAACGTTGATAAGTAATTGCAATTTCGATTGGGTTAAGATTTTCACGTTGTATATTTTCAACCAAAGCAAATTCAAGCATTTCCTGATCGTTTGCATCTCTGATAAAAGCAGGAATTTTATCTAAGCCGGCCATTTTAGAAGCTCTTAATCTTCTTTCGCCTGAAATTAGCTGAAATTTGTCTTTTTTGATTATTCTAACAGTAATAGGCTGAATAATACCAAGTTGTTTAATTGACTCAGAAAGTTCAATAAGTGCTTGTTCGTCAAATTGTGAGCGAGGTTGAAAAGGGTTTGTTTCTACATCTTCGATGCTTATTTCAGCAATATTCCCTGTTTTTATAGCTTCTTCGATTGTTTTTGCAGGTGTATATGAATTTTCAGGAATTAGAGCGCCTAATCCTTTCCCTAATCTATTTTCATTTTTTGCCATTATGTGTGTTTTGTTTGATTTGTAAACTTATAGTAAACATGCTAATTAAGCATTAAATTCAGAACTGAAAATCAACTTGTTATACATTTAGTTTCAATCAGGTGAAAACACCTGATTGAGGCAAATTGCCTCTGGCAGGTGTTTTCACCTGACAGTAATTTTTAACTTTTAATTCGCATTAAACAGGTTCTTCAATTTTTTCATTATTTCTCACAAGTTCTTCTGCTAAATTCAAATAATTAATTGCTCCTCTTGATTTTGCATCATAAACAATTACCGGTTCTCCGTGACTTGGAGCTTCGGTAAGTCTTATATTTCTTTGGATAATTGTGTCAAACACAAGACTTTGGAAGTGTTTCTGAACTTCTTCGGCGACCAAATTAGAAAGTTTCAAACGAGGATCGTACATTGTTAATAAAAATCCTTCTATTTGAAGTTCAGGATTTAGTCCGTTTTGAATCATTTTAATTGTGTTGAGCAACTTACCTAAACCTTCAAGAGCAAAATATTCGCACTGAACAGGTATCATAACTGAATCGGCTGCTGTAAGAGCATTTAAAGTAAGTAAGCCTAACGAAGGAGAACAATCAATCAGAATATAGTCGTAATCATTTTTGAATATGTTAATTACGTTTTTGAAGATTCGTTCTCTGTTTTCAAAATTTAGCATCTCTATTTCTGCTCCAACTAAGTCGATATGAGAGGGAAGAATGTCCAATCCTTCAACATTAGTTTTTGTTATTGCTTCATGAGGATCTATATTGTTAATGACGCATTCGTAGATGCTGTTTTCAACCTGTCGCGGATCTAAACCTAAACCGGAAGTTGCATTTGCCTGCGGATCGGCATCAATAATAAGAGTTTTTTTCTCTAATACTGCTAAACTAGCTCCTAAATTAATCGAAGTTGTTGTTTTACCTACGCCACCTTTTTGATTAGCTATTGCTATTGTTTTTGACATTGCTTTTCTGTTTATGAAAATTTTCACAAAAGTACAAAAAAAATCACAGTAAAGATAAAATCAATTTAGATTTTTTCAACGATTAATTAACATTACATTGTGAATAAAATGTGAATAAAATTGTGAATATCTTAAATAATGTTTATTAGTCTGATTTGTAGGTAAATATATGTTGAAATTTTGTAGATAGATGAAAGTTATTAACAAAAAATGTTCCACGCAAAAATTTGCATGGAACATTCTAAATACATTGTTTATTAACATTTTATTTGCTTGTAGAACAAATTTTAGATTATTTGAGGTGAAATGAATTTATGATTTTCTGATTATAAAACTCATTAAAACTAAATAAAGAGCCTTCGGAAGTTATTCTGATTACGTAATATTTGTATTCTTGCGGAATAATTGCAAAAGTCCAAAAGATTTTTTCATCGGGAAAAAGATTTACTCCGCTTATTACTGTAGCGGGAATTCCATTTATCTCTGTTTCGCTTGTAACAACATTTTTTGTTTCGTTACCTTCCAAAAAACATTTTAGTTCTTTTGAAATACAATCGTTTAAAGTTATACAATCAAATGTGTTTTTTGTAATAACACTTACGTTGTATTGCGTTTTTTTATATTCTATTTTAAGAAACGAAGTATCCTTTGTGTGTTGCGGAACGTAGTTCTTTGGTGATGGTAATTTTAGATAATATTCATCTGTTTCAAAGTTGGAAAATCTTTCACATCCGATGTTCAAAAATATCGAGACAGTAAAAAACATTAAAAAAAATATTTTATTTCTTTTCATTTTTTTAGCTTTGTGCAATTAATTAAAATAAATAAAGTTATGTTAGATGATCTAATGCAAAATTTATTCCTGAATGCAAAAAATCAAATAGAACAGGAAAAAAAAATTTTAGAAGACAAAGTTATAGACTTTGAGTCAAACGATAAAAAAATATTTTTAAAAGTTTCCGCAAACGGACGAATTAAAGACTTAAATATTTCTCCGGATTTATTAAAAGAAGAACCGGAAATGGTTGAAGATTTGTTGGTTGTGGCAATTAACAATGCTCTTGATAAAGCAGAGGAACTTAGGACACAAGAAATGGACAAACTCAAAAATGGCATTATTCCAAATTTAGATGATTTGATGAGTTCTTTTGGTGATTTTGGAGATGTGGAAGATGTTCAAGATGAGGACATTATAGAATAAATAATTCACACAATAATTTTTTTAATATGCGTAAATTTTTATATCTGCTTTTGACTAGTTTTGTTTTTTTTGGATGTGCCGAAGAATACAAACCAAATGGAGTTGTTCCTGGAGAAGACGACCCGATTGAACTTATTTTTGCCGATTCTATTGCCGGAATGGGAGCTAGCGTTAAACTCGAATTTAACGAAGATGATTGTCGTTCTATTTCTGCTAGTTATGGTGATAATAATGAAATTTATTACCAAATAATTATAGTTGATCAAGGAAGTTCAAAAAATTGTCTTGAAGAAAAAATTATTCCGAAGTTTGATGGATTTAAAATTAAGAAAAATAAGGAAGGTTTTGATGCTTTTGCTACTACTGATACAATTGAAATGGCAGCTTGGCACGAAGATGAATATGTGTTTTTTATGAAAGTTCACAAAGAATACGTTTCCGATGCCGTTTTGAATTGCTATTTTTTAAAATTCATGTAATATTATGATTTTTAATGCAATAGGGCTAATGTCCGGCACTTCGCTTGATGGACTTGATATCGCGTATTGTACTTTTCAGAAAAAAGACAATTGGACTTTTTCTATTAAAAAAGCTTCAACTGTTGAATACAGCGAAGAATTAAAACAAGAACTCAGACTTAGTGCCAAATTATCGGCTTTGGATTTTGTAAAACTCCACAAAAAACTCGGTAATTTTATTGGCAATGAAGTTAATAAATTTTCAGAAGGATTAAACGTTGATTTTATTGCTTCTCACGGACATACATCTATCCATTTACCCGAAATTAGCGTCAATTTTCAGCTTGGTGACGGGGCAACTATTGCAGCCATAACAAAAACTCCTGTAATCTGCGATTTTAGAAGCCTTGATATTGCTCTAAAAGGTCAAGGAGCACCACTTGTGCCAATTGGGGACAAGTTACTTTTTAGTGATTTCGATTCTTTTTTGAATATTGGCGGTTTTGCAAATGTTTCTTTTATGAAACAAAAAATTTTGGCTTACGATATTTCTCCTGCAAATTTTGCATTGAATTATTATTCCCGAAAACTCGGATTTGAGTTCGACAAAGACGGTAGAATAGGAGAGAGCAACACCTCAAATGATAAACTTGTCGAAAAACTAGATTCATTGTTTTATTATTCCCAAAAAAGTCCAAAATCGCTTTCCGATCATTGGTTTTACGATGTTTTTTTGAAAGAAATTGAAAAATTTGAACTTTCGTTTGAAACAATTATTACATCATTATACGAACATATTTCAACACAGATTGCCAAAGAATTAGATAAAAATTCTGCAAAAAAATGCCTAGTAACCGGAGGTGGTGCATTGAATGGTTTTTTAATCTCAAAAATTAAAGAAAAATCATCTGCCGAAATAATAATTCCCGATAAATTGTTGATAGAATACAAAGAAGCACTTGTTTTTGCATTTTTGGGAGTTTTACGATGGATAAAAGAACCAAATTGTCTGGCAAGCGTTACAGGAGCAGAAATAGACAATATTGGCGGAGCGGTTTATTTTGTTTGATTATAGTCTTGCTTGGTTCAACTTTTTAGACCCATACAGAGCAAGCTTTAATCAAAAAATGTTGATAGTTAAAAGATTAAGGTTTTTCTTTGAAAAAAATTGAGATTATTAGTAAAAGTTGACTTTTTTATTATATTTGAACCCTGTAAAATAAGTTTAGGACAGTATGAAAAATTTCAAAAGATAAAGATGTAATTTGCTTATATGTAGGTAGTTGAGTTGATGTGTGTTCGGGTTAAGCTAATATTATTGTCTTAGGAATAAAAATCTATAAGTCTATTAAAACAATGAAAAAAATATACTTACTCATTCTACTATTGTCTTTGTTAACACCCATATTTTCGCAAGAAATGGGCAAACCTCTAATGCGTGTTTATTCTATTGATGAATATAATTGGCATCCACAGAATTGGGCAGCTATTCAGGATAACCGAGGTGTTATGTATTTTGCAAATGGTCTGGGAGTTTTAGAATTTGATGGTATAGAATGGAGAAAGATAATAGTTCCAAATACAACAATAATACGTTCCTTTGCTAAGGATACTTGTGGCAGAATATATGTTGGAGGTGCAGGAGAGTTTGGATATCTCGCTCCCGATGAACTTGGCGACATGAAATATTTTTCTTTAAGTAATGAATTAGATACTGCATATCAATATTTTAATGATATCTGGTTTACAATTTATAGTCCCGATGGAATATATTTTTGTTCTCGAAAATATTTATTTCGATACAATTATCATAATGCAAAAAAGAAAGATCAGCAATACCAAAAAAATTCTTTTACTGTTTGGGAAGCAGGAATAGAGTTTCTAGATGCTTATCTTGTTAATAATACAATTTATGTTAACGATTCCAAATACGGACTTAAATATTTAGAAAACGATTCTTTAATACTAGTTTCAAATGGTGAGGTTTTTAAAGATAATATTTGTAGGAGTATTTATTCGTATGCAAAAAATAAACTATTAGCTATTTTTCCACTTTATGGCATACAACTTTTTAATTCAAAAAATAACATTTCGTCTGATAGCATTTTAGTTGAATATAAAATAGGAATCAACAGTTTTTTGAAAGAAAAAAGCATGTACAAAATAACAAAACTTCCAAATGGAAATTTTGTTTTTGCAACTGAAAAAGGAGGTGTTTTAATTACAACAGAAAAGTTCGAACCTATTCAATTAATTGACAAAAATGCAGGATTAACTTCAAATGCATGCAGGTATTCTTATTATTCAGATGGGATTTTGTGGCTTGTTATGGATGATGCAATTGTGAGTGTAGAATTAGATTCTCCATTTAAAATATGGGACGAAAACCTTGGAGTGAATACAAGCGTTAGTAATTTAGTGAGATTTAATAAAAAAATATATATTTCTACCGTAGATGGTGTGTATTATCTTGATACAACAAAATTCATAAATGCATTTTCTCAAAATTCTTTCGTTAAAATACCCGGCTTAGACGAACTTTGTTGGTGTTTTTCTGTTGTGGAAACAGAAGAAAATAACAAAAGGGGAAAAAGTCTTTTTGTGGGAACTATTTCTGGTGTTTATGAGATTAAAAATGGCAAAATTGGTAACAAAATTTCAGATGAATACACGTTAACACTTCTGAATTCAAAAATTTCCCCAAATATATTGTTCATTGGTTATCTTGGAGGATTTTCATACATGTACAAAAACAAGAAAAACAACAAATGGGAAAAAAATGAGAATTTTATAGATATTGAAACCAATAATATCAGAACTATTTGCGAAGATAATGATTCTAATATCTGGTTTTCTGATTATAAGTATATTTATAAGGCTCTGGTTTAATATAGCGTTGGAATTTCGATAGTTTCAAGATAATGTTTTTCTATATCTTTAAACCGCTTCCAACTATTCGT
>JAFGUD010000131.1 GCA_016938685.1 Bacteroidales bacterium
ACGAATAGTTGGAAGCGGTTTAAAGATATAGAAAAACATTATCTTGAAACTATCGAAATTCCAACGCTATATTAAACCAGAGCCATTGTTTTTGTAAAATTTTTGTTTTGCTTGGCATTATATTCTCACCGTAATCTTCTTCAGAAAATAAAAGGTCGTATCCCCCTCCATACCAAAAAGGGTTTAATTTTTCTAATACTGTTTTAATTTTTAACTCTTCATAAGTTACAAGTTGGTAAACAGTTGTGTCGGGTAAAAGCCATCCATAATAACAAGATTTCCCGTCCCAAGCGCAATGTCTGCAAGGATCACACAGAGTATCAAATCTTATAATATATAAGAAAAAATACTTTTCTTTTGCAGAAAAAAAAACCAAAGGATTCTGTTCTTTTTCTTGTTCTAACCACCATTTGCATTCATAAGGAGTTGTCCATCTGTTACCGTTTGGTCCTGAATAATTGAGTAGTGCAATCTCCTGATTCTGTAATTCTAGTATTACTTTGTTATAGTCATTGGTATCGCACCATTCTCCAGCAGTAATATCGCCAGTCCAGGTTCCAATTAGTTGTTCTGTCGCTGTTTGTATCTTTTTTTCTTTACATGAATTTAAAAAAAACATCAAAAAAATAATCGTAAATATATAATATAAATTTTTCATTTTATTGGTAGTTTTTAAGTTTTTCGAGTTCGTTTTGTTGTTTCTGAATTTTTTTATTTTGTTCAATAATGTACAATGTCAGTTCTTCAATTTTCTGTAAAAGCAAAATATCCATTTCAGCTAAATCCAGACCATTTTCTTGCATTTCTTGGGCAGAAGGTACATCAGGTAGATGTTTATTTTCTTTAATATATTCTTCAATTTCAGTTATTGGAGGTAAATAATAACTTTCTTCAAAAACAAAGTCTGCTCCTGTAATGTTTTCAACTACTTTTACTTTTTCACATATAATGTTCCCATCAATTGCCAGTTTGTAGCCTATTGGTATCTCTGTTGTTCCAATCCCCACATTACCTCCATTATAATAAATATCGTTTTCATTTGTAAGCCATTGTGTAGTGACAAAAGGTTCTCCATTATGAAAA
>JAFGUD010000132.1 GCA_016938685.1 Bacteroidales bacterium
AAACGAGTTTTTGCGAAGTTTGGACTAATTTCAATGTGCAATCGGTATAAAAAATAATTCTCGGAATTATTTTAACAATTTGGTATATTATCCGAGACCACTTATTAATTCTAATCTTTTGATATTGACGATTGATATTTCTTTTTTATCAACTTTAATTATTCCGTCTCTTTGAAATTCAGATAACATTCTGCTTACATTTTCTCTTGAAGTGCCAAATGAATCTGCCATTTCCTGTCGAGAAAGAGGAAGTGTAAAACTATGAGATTCGTAGATATTGTTTGCAAAATTTAATAGTGCATCTGCTAATAATCCGGCGGATTGTTTTTGTGTTTTATGTATACAATTTCTGAAATGTAATATTTCATTTTTGCAAAAATCTGCAATAATGTTGTAAGCAAAATCTTTACTTAAATGTAATAATTCCTTAAAATTATCAAGTCCAATAAAACACACTTGTGTTTCTTCAATAGCAGTAGCACTGTAATGGTATGTTTTGTCTCCAACCGTGTTTGGTATACCGATGTAGTTTGGGGCTTTTACAAGTTTGAGTATTTGTTCGCGTCCACCAACTCCAACCATGTGGATTTTAACAAGCCCTTCTTTTAATAAACTTACCCTGGAACAGGTTATTCCTTCTTTAAAAATAAGTTCACCTTTTTTAAACGTTTTACCTGAACAATTATCTTCCATTGAAGAGAGTTGTTCTTTATTAAAAGTTTTGGCCGCATATAAATTAAATTGACAATTTGTGCAGTCTTTCATAATGTGTTAATGTTTGCACAAAAATAAACTTTTATGTGATAAATATCACATGGATAATAACTATTTTTGGGAAATTAAATCTATTTGTTTGACATTCAAATGGTTTATGTGTTCTTTATAATGAGGTTTTCAGAGGATTTAATAAATATTACTAAATGAAAATACAAAAACGTATCTAAACGAATTTTACATTTGTTTTTTTTCTGACAATTGTTCTTTGGTAATGATATTTTGGATAACCAATCATTAAAGAGGTTACAACATCGTGATTTTTAGGTATTTCAAAAATATTTTTTAATTCAGAATTTTTATTCAAAGCCGAAGGGACTAATCCGTTGAAAGTTGCAGAAAGACCAAGACTATGTGCAGCAATCATTCCATAAGTTGCAAAAATGATTGAATTGTGAGAATGTTCTTCTGCTCCTAAATCGGCATGGAAAATAATTAGAACCGGAGCATCTCTTGTTATTCTATCTCCGCGATTAATGTCGTAATTTCCTGATTTTGCGATAGGATACAAATGATTAACAAGTGTGTTTAGCGTTTCTTCTCCTTTTTTCATTTTAATTATCTTGCGCATTATTGGGTTTTCAATCCATTTTACAATTTTTTCATTAAAAAATTCAGACATAATAGGTAAAGATTCCGAAAATTTTTCTTTTGTTCTGACAACTGTAAAATGGACATCATTGTGAGCAGAGCCGAAAGGAGCAAATTCAATGGCGTGTATAATTTTTTGAATAATTTCGTCAGGTACATCTACATTTCTATAGTTTCTAGCCGAACGACGTTGTTTTATAAAGTTCATGAAGTTTTCATATTCAATTTTTTCTTTGGAAAGCTCCATGAAATCTTCATCGTAAGAAAATCCATCAACTGAAATAGATTTTGTTGAACAAACGGCCATACATTGACCACATTTTACACAAGCGTTGATGTTTTTTTCAATAAAAAACACTTTTTTGTTTTCATCAATGTCAATTATATTGCACGGACATACTTCGATACAAAGTTTACAAGACTTGCAGGTTTGATTGTTTACAGAGTAGGGCATGGCTGAGTATTTTTTTTATAAAGATACAAAAAATCAAAAAAAATAGAATGTTTTTGCTTTATTTTATTTAATGTTTACTTTAGCGTTTCTAAAAAAGTACAAAATGATTACTGATACTCAGTTAAAAGATATATTAGAACGCCGAGATGCGTTGAGGAGGTATCTTTGACATAGCTGAAAAAAATACGCTTGTTGAAGAAAAAGAAAAATTAACACAACAAAATAATTTTTGGGATAATCCCGAAGAAGCTGAAAAATTATTAAAAGAAATTAGCGTTTTAAAAAAGTGGATAGAAGATTTTAATGCAGTTGATATTAGCGTAGGAGATGTTGAAGTTTTATTTGATTTTTTTAAAGATGGAGAATCAACAGAAGCCGAATTAGATAATCAGTTTGAGAAAGCTCTTAAATTGGTTGAGGAATTGGAACTGAAAAATATGCTTCGCAATGAAGAAGACCAACTTGGTGCATTGTTGAAAATAAATCCCGGAGCAGGAGGTACAGAAAGCAACGATTGGGCAGAAATGCTTATGAGAATGTACATTCGTTGGGGCGAAAGAAATGGTTATAAAGTTCGACAAGTTGATTTTTTACCCGGCGATGTTGCCGGAGTCAAAAGTGTTACTTTAGAATTTGACGGAATAATGGCTTATGGTTTTCTTAGAAGTGAAAATGGAGTTCATCGTTTAGTCAGAATTTCGCCATTTAATGCACAAGGGAAAAGACAAACATCTTTTGCATCTGTTTTTGTTTCGCCATTAGTTGACGACACAATAGAAATAGAATTAAATCCGGGAGATTTAGAATGGGACACTTTTCGGTCGGGTGGAGCAGGAGGTCAAAATGTGAATAAGGTTGAAACAGGAGTTCGTCTGAAACACTTGCCAACAGGTATAACAGTTGAAAATACTGAAACTAGGTCACAACTTCAAAATAAAGAAAATGCAATAAGAATTTTAAAATCTCATTTGTACGAAATAGAACTTAGAAAAAGAAGAGAAAAAGAAGTTGAGTTGGAAAAAAGCAAAAAGAAAATTGAGTGGGGTTCACAGATTAGAAATTATGTTCTTCAACCTTATAAGTTGGCTAAAGATTTAAGAACCGATTATCAGGTTGGAGATGTTCAGGCAGTATTGGACGGCGATTTGAATGGTTTTATTAAAGCTTTTTTAATGGAATTTAATTAGTTTAAAGTATAAAAATTAAAAGGTTTTAACATAACGCTTTAAATTTTCAACTTTTAACTTTCAACTTTTAATTATTTTAGGCATAATTCTTGAAAAATAAATAAATCAGACCAATTTTATGAAATTTGATTTAACACGGTTTTTAATAAAAAATTTGGAGCTTAAAGAAAAAGAGGTCAAAGTATTTTTACTTCTTTTCTTCCATAGTTTTTTTATTGGATGGTTTATTGCCTTTTACTTTGCATCAGCCAACTCTGAATTTATTGTCCAATTTGGAAGCGAACAACTGCCTTATGCTTATATCGTAGCCGGTATCGCCGGATATTTAATGAGCTCTTTTTACACATACATACAAAAGAAAATAAATACCAAAACATTATTTTCCGGTGCATTGATTTTTATGTTTTTTATTACATTATTAGGTCGCTCAGGCTTAAACATTATTGATCACAAGTTGCTTAGCGGTTTTGTCTTTATATGGGCATGGCCGTTTATTTCGTTGTCCGGAATTGAACTAGGAGGTTTAGCCCTGCGTTTTTTGAATCTTGTTCAAGTAAAAAGATTGTATGGGCTATTCAATATGGGAGGGGTTGTTGCCGCAATTTTGAGTTATTTTGCTATTCCTCTTTTAAAACCAATAATTGGACATTTATTTGATTTACTTATAATTGGAGCATTAGGTTTAATTGTCAGCATATACCTTTTGTTTAGGCTTTACAAAAATCATGGCGGAGCAGAGGTAGTTAATAAATCGAACAAAGAACAACAAAAAACAACACTTAGAGGCCTGTTGAAAGAAAAATATTTTATTTGGATTTTTGCAGCTGCAACTCTTTCAATGACAATGATTTACTTGACCGACTTCGGGTTTTTGTCAAGTGTCAAAATAAATATTGATCCAGAAAATGTTGCTCAGTATTTAGCAATTGTGTATGGTGGATTGAAAGTTGGCGAAATGTTTATTTCTTATTATTCCCGTAGATTATTAACTAATTATGGCGTAAAATTAGGCCTCACAATATTACCGATTACAGCTACTCTTTTAATAATTGGCTCTTCAATTTGGGGAACTCTTTTTGGCGTTGGTATGTTTTTTTTAGTTCTGATGACAATGTTAAAAGCCCTTGAAAGAATCTTAAGAAGAGGTTTAGATGATCCTGCTTTTAATATTCTTTATCAGCCTTTGGCAGATGAACAAAAAATATCTGTACAATCAAGAGTTGGAGTAGTTATGCAATTTTCGATTGCTATTGCTGGCGCTATTCTGTTGGCAATTAACTATATACTTGTTAAAGACGGGGTTTTTCAATTAAAATATTTTCCTCTAATCTTTTTGCCTATTCTTTTGGTTTGGGTCTTTGTTGCCATTAAACTTTATCAAGCATACAAAGATAAAATTCGTCAAATTCTTGCAGAAATTAGCAAAGATAAAAGAAGAGGAACTGACCAATATCAATATGGAAGCGAGATATTAAGAAAACATTTGAATGAAGATACTTTTTTTGCAATATCTTTTAGTGCAACAACATTATCTGAAATTAATCCAAAAATAATGGAAGCTTACGCCTCAAATTTGGTGAAAGAAGCCAAAAATCCATATTTTTTGAAGATTGTTACTCAGAACATTGACCCATCATGGAGAAGACGCTTGGCTAAAAATATTGATGGTGTTTTGAGTATGAATTTACCTCCTGATGTTGAGAGAAGTGTTTTGTATTCTAAAAATAATTTAGATTATTCGGAAGTAAAAGAAAGTATTACCGAAGAAGAAATTAATGCTTTGGTAGATTCAGGTAAAACAGGGAATTTATTGTTGGTCATTAAATATATAAACAAACATATTCATAAGCCATCGGAAGAATTGTTGCTTAAAATGCTTGAAAGTGAAGACAAAATAATAAAAATTTCTGTAATAAATATTAGTTCAAATGTAAAATCAAGTGGTGTAATAGAAAAAATTGCTTCTTTGCTTGAAGATGCCGAATATAGGCATATAGCTGCAAATACTCTTCTGGATTTAGGTAGCAGAGTATTGCCTGTTCTTGAAAATCTTTTTAAAACGAGTCAAGATGAAGATGTGCTTTTGAAGATTTTAGAAATTTATGCAAAAATTGGAAATGATGAAGCTAAAAAGCTTTTGGTGAAACATCTCAATTTTCCTAACAGAGATGTTCAATTGGGAGTTATTTTTGCTTTGTTTTATTGTAAATATCAAGCAGATGAAATTCAAATTCCGCTTATTAAAAACAAGATAGAAGAGGTAATTGATAATATTTTGTGGATTTATTCGGCAATGCAAGATATTGAAGGTCAGCATAATACTTTGAAATTGTTTCTTGCGTTAGATTTGGAAAAAGAATTTTATTTTGACTTAATATTTTTGCTTTTAAGCTTTTTGTACGAACCGCGAATAATAACTTTGGTTCAAAAAAATATTATCGGGAAAGACACTATTTTCGCGTTGGAAATTATGGATAATTTCTTTGATACCGAAGTTAAAAAACTTATTACGCCAATTTTTGATGATATTACACCTACTCAGAAATTAAAGAGATTGAATTATATTTTCCCGCAGCAAAAAATGATACTAATAGACAGGCTAAAAGACATAGTAATGCAGGACTATAGTCGTTTAGAGTCATGGACAGTTGCAAAAGCAATAGAATTATTAGGAAAATTGCATCGAAAACACGCAAAACAAGTTCAGAAAAATAATGATTTTGTTGATTATTCAGATATAAAAGTATGGAAAAAGGAAAGAGTTATGATAACTCTTGATAAAATAAGAAGAAGTGAAATTCCTGATGAGGTATTTGTTGCAATGTACCATACAGATGAGCTTATTTATACAACAGCTGCAAAAATTATTTTTGATGAAAATCCTATAAAATGTTTCGATTATCTTGCTAATATGTCTCCTAAAAAACAAGATTTAATGAATCTATTGTCTAATAATGAATTATTGATTGATGGCAGAGTAAAATATATAAAAAGATTTCCTCTGTTTTTTAATGTTCCTGAAAATCTTATTCCACATTTAGCTAAAATAGCAAGAATTAAGAAATTATCAAAAGGAAGTTCCTTGGATTTGTATGAAAATGAGACTGAGTATATCTTTATGATAATGAGAGGTATGCTACAATTTGAAACTGCCGATAATACTCAAAAAATATTTGCAAAAAATGATATAATAATTCGAGGATTAAATATTGATAGTTTTGCAACTTCTGTTGAAGCAACTTCTGATTGTGCTGTTATATATTTCAAACGTATTGATTTCTTTAATACTATTATTAGTAACAAAGAAATTGTTCGGCACATACTTGCAGATACAGATCAGGTTAGCTGGGTTTTAGACTAATAAACTTGTTAATAAAAACGATTGTCAAATGGTTGATTTTATAGAGTGGAACAATGATTTTTTTCTAAACAATAAAGAGATTGATAACCATCATCAGAGATTGTTTGAAATCATTAATCAGTTATATAGTGCTGTTTTAGAGTCAATTCACGAATCTAAATTAGAGCAGATAATCGAAGAATTATTCCAATACTCTTTTTATCATTTTGAATACGAAGAAGATTTATTTGCGAGATATAATTACAAATATACATACGAGCACGTAAAACAGCATGAAATGTTTACTGATAAAGTTAAGGATTTTAATATAAAACTTGTAATGGAAGACAAAAAATTGTATTTAGAGATTCTAAATTTTATAAAAGATTGGATTCAAAAACACATACCATTTATAGATAAAAAATTTGTTGAGTTTATGAAAGCTGGTCAAATTGGTTAAATTTCTTTTTTTATCTCAATAATATGCATAATTTTGCATTGTCAAAAATTAAACATCATGGAAAAATTGTTAGAATGGACAGAGAGTTTGTCAACCGGGTATGAAAGTCTAGATGATGAACATAAAGAAATTTTCGAGCTAATAAATGAATTATATCGTGCAATTAAAAGTGCAGATTTAAAAGATAATATCGAATCAATCGTTGATAAAATGGTAGAATATACAGAAACCCATTTTAAAGATGAGGAAGAATTATTTGAAATTTACAACTACGAATTCAAAGAAAATCATAAATTAGCCCATAAAAAATTTGTGAGAAAATCTTATGAGTTTAAAAGAGATGTTAGCAAAAATTCCACATTAGTTGCTATTCAAACATTAAATTTTTTAAGAACTTGGTGGCGTAATCATATTGTTTCAATGGATAGGATGTATATGGGTAAATTGGGATAATTATGAATATATTACTAAAATGGAAAGATGAATATTCTGTAAATATTCCGAATATTGATTTACAACATAAGAATTTTTTTAATATTCTAAACAGACTTTATACTGCTATTCTTGACGCAAATACAAAATCTGTCGTAGAAATAATTATTGAAGAAATGTTTTTCCGCATACCATTTTGAGCAAGAAGAGAAGTTATTTGCTCAACACAACTATATTTATACGTCTGAACACGTTGAAGAACATTAAGATTTTATTAAATAAACAAAAATTAGTTGAAGATGATAAAAAAATTTATCTTGAAGTTTTGAATTATCTTAAAAGCTGGATAATTACTCATATTCTTTACTCTGACAAATTATATGTGGGAAAAATAGGGGATTAAAAATTTGTGAAATGAAGGAAGTTTTTTTAATTGAATGGAAAAATGAATATTCGGTCAACAACGAAGAAATTGACAAACAACATAAAAGACTTTTTGAATTAATTAATGATTTTTTCAATTCATTCCAGCTAGGACAAGCAGAAGACTCTTTATCTGAAACAATTATTGAAACAATAAATTATACTAAATATCATTTTGAATATGAAGAAAAGATATTAAAGGAGTGTCGCTATCCGGAATATAACATTCATTTCAAAGAACATGTCGATTTCAAAGCCAAAATATATGTATTTCATGAAAAATTTGAAAATGGTGATTTTGAAGTAGCTTATGATTTAATGCTCTTTTTAAGAGACTGGCTTATCAAGCATGTAATGTTGGAGGATCAAAAATACAAAAATCATATCAAAACTTAATTTTTTTAATGAGATTTGTTTTTATAATTATATTACTTTTGTCTTCGTCGGGTTTAGCTTGGAGTCAGAGCAGTCCGGATAGTCTTGTTAGTTTAAATTGTTCTGAAAAAATTAAAGTTTATCAAGATGCCGGAAATAGATTCAAAAATTTTCAGCTCGATAGTGCCATTAAATATTATGATTTAGCTTATCAACAGGCTTTGTTATGTTCTGATAATGAAAAAGCAGCAGAGTGTGTAAATGTTATGGGAATTGTATATTTTGAAAAAAACGAGTTTTCCTCTGCTCTTGAAAAATTTGAAACGGCTTTGAGTCTTTCCAATGATGATTTAAATCGTGCCATCTATTTGCTAAATATTTCTGATATTTATATTGAATTAGGAGATTATACAGACGCCTTAAAAATCTTAGATGAACTACTTGTTGTTTTTCAACAACTGGATTTTGATAAAGGAATTAGTGCGACTTATGGAAATATAGCAAAAATATATAAACAAATAGGTAATATTGATACTGCTTTATGTTTGTATAGGAATTCTATTTCATACTTTCACTCCGACTCAAATTTAAAACCAAGTATTTATATTGACATCGCTGAATGTTATATTGAAGCAGGAAATTATGAGATGGCTTTTGAATTTTTGATTGATGCTGAAGAAATTCTTCAAACAACAAATAACTTATCTATTTTAGGAGATGTTTATTCTATTTTCGGTAATCTTTATACAGCTAAAGGAAACTATTACCTTGCCGTTGATTTCTATACTAAAAGTATTTTTTTGTATAAAAAAATTAACAGTAAAAACAAGTTAGTATCTCAATTTATTAAATTATCCCACGTTTATATTTTGCAGAATTATAATGAAAATGCTAATTTTTATTTAGATTCTGCAAAACATTACATTGATATTTCAACTTCTTTGGAAATTGTTGAAAATTTTTATTTCGAAAAATATTATTTCTATAACTCAACTCGTAATGTTGATTCTGCCTTTTTTTACTATTTATCTTTTGATAAAATAAGAGATTCGATAGAACACTTTAAGAATGAAAATTTGCTGAGTTTGAAAAATTATCAACTTGAAAAACAAGAGAAAACAAAAATCGAAATAAAAGTTCAAAATGATAAAAATAATTTCATTTATCTTTTGATTGTATCTATTTTACTACTTGTTTTGACTGTTGGATTTTTTATTTTTGGCTTTAGGCAACGTTTTTTAAGAAGAAGGAATAAAGAATATTTAGTAAAATATGCAACTACTAGTGCAGATTTGAGATATTCTAATACAAAGATTCAAGCTCAGGCTATAGCATTTTTAGCTTTGCAAAAGGCAACAGACCCTGAAAAAGATTTAAAAATACTTATGCAGGAAATTTTGGAAGAAATTCTAAATTTATCTTTTTTGAAACTGCAACACAAAGGGTGTATATTGCTATTACAACCAAGCGGAAAATTAGAAACTTTTGCATCGGTTAATCTTGACGCCAAAGTTATTAATTGTTCTTTGATAAATTCTGATTATTGTTTATGTGGAAAGGCTTTTACAGAGAATAGAATTATTACAACAAAAAATATTGAAGAAAGTATATTACTTGGGCATATTGATAATCGTGAAATTGACCATGGGCATTATATTGCTCCCTTAGTTTGGCAAAATGATAAATTAGGTGTTATAAATTTTTATTTAAGAAGGAACCAGGTTTTATCTGAAATAGAAATTGATTTTTTAAATAATTTTACTCTTACAATTTCTGGAATTATTAAACAAAAGCTAGATTCAATTTTAGTTGCAAAAAGGGTCAAAGACCAAAATGTTTTTAGTCAAAAAATGTTTGCGCAGTCACTTTTAATAGAACAACAAAAATTTGAAGTTGAACAATTTTCCGAAAGATTAGAAAAACAATCAATTTTGCTTAAAGATAGTATTGTGAGTATTCAAGATAGTATTAATTATGCATCGTATATTTTAACTGCTTTGTTACCCAATAAAAAGACAATTGATTCGCTGTTGGAAAATTACTTTTTATTATTTAAACCAAAAGATGTTGTTGGTGGTGATTTTTATTTTGTTAGCAAAGAGAATGAACACTTACTAATTGTTTTAGCTGACGCCACCGGTCATGGTGTACCTGGAGCATTTTTAACAACCTTAGGGCTAACTTTTTTGAAAGAAATTGTTAAAAAATATGATATTTCTAACCCTGCTTTATTGCTTGAAGTTTTGAGAAAAAATATCAAAGAAGTTTTTATGAATTCTGATATTGGGATTAGTTTTAGTGGGTATGACATGGGAATTGTCAGTATTAATGAAAAAACCAATAAGTTGTGCTATTCTGGTGCTTTGATGCCTTTGTACATTGTTAGAAGAAAAGAAATGATTAAATTTAAAGCAAATAGATCACCAATTGCTAATTATTATATTGAAGAAGATTTTGTTAATAAAGAGTTTATTATTGAAGAAAATGATACAATTTATTTATTCTCAGATGGTTTTCCGGATCAGTTTGGAGGAGATAATAATACAAAATATACACGAAAAAAATTTATTAAGCTTTTAACTGATATTTCTGATAAGAAAATAAAGAAACAAGAAGAAATAATCTTTTTTGAGTTCGAAAAATGGATAAAAGATTATGAACAAACTGATGATGTTACCGTTTTAGGTTTAAAATGGAAAGAAGTAACACTACCTTCTTAATTCGAAATTTTCTCCCAAATATTTTTTTCGCACTTCGGGGTCGTTTGCTAAATCTTCTGCTGTTCCGCTTTTTAAAATTCTTCCGTCGTACAAAAGATAAGCTCTATTTGTAATATTAAGTGTTTCATGAACATTGTGGTCAGTTATAAGAATACCAATGTTTTTATCACGTAATTTGGCCACAATATTTTGAATATCTTCAACTGCAATAGGGTCAACTCCGGCAAAAGGTTCATCGAGAAGAATAAAGTTTGGATTTATTGCTAATGCTCTGGCAATTTCAGTTCTTCTGCGTTCGCCTCCCGAAAGTTGTATTCCAAGGCTTTTGCGAATGTGTGTTAATCCAAACTCTTCGAGTAAACGCTCAGTGGTTTCTTTTTGTTCAATTTTGGAATAATTGTTCATTTCCAAAACCGAACGGATATTGTTCTCTACACTTAATTTTCTAAAAACAGATGCTTCTTGTGGTAAATAACCTATTCCAAGTCTTGCGCGTTTGTAAACAGGTAAATCTGTAATATCAGTATGATCAAGGTATATTTTTCCTTCGTAAGGAGTAATTAAACCAACAATCATGTAAAAAGATGTAGTCTTTCCGGCTCCGTTTGGTCCAAGTAGTCCAACTATTTCACCTTGACTAACTTCAAGGTTTACTTTTTTAACAACAGTTCTTTTTCCGTATTTTTTTACTAAATCTTTTGTGTGTAGTCTCATTGCTGTTTATTTGCTTTCTTGTTTAGTGTTAGCCTCAAAATAATTTTTGGTAGGCATAGCATATATTTTTAAAAACATTTCACTAACTATTTTTTCATCTCCTTCTATTTGTGATAAACTGTTTTTGTAATAATCTGTGAAATTTTTCTTTTCTTCTTTTGTATAGTATTTTTCGTATTCTTTTGTGTTGAAATACATGTCAGCAGC
Organism: Bacteroidales bacterium; assembly: GCA_016938685.1. Classification (GTDB taxonomy): domain Bacteria; phylum Bacteroidota; class Bacteroidia; order Bacteroidales; family JAFGUD01; genus JAFGUD01. The sequence continues at coordinate 11,678 of JAFGUD010000132.1, forward strand.
AACGTAGTTGTGGTATGTCAAACGATAATTTCTTTGAATTTCATCATCAATTAATTCTGTTAAAGCATCAAATCTTGGCTTTCTGCCTTTTATGTGTTCTATTTTGTGAAGTTGGTCATTAATTGGAGTCCCAAAAACGTAGTGAACGTGCCCCTTGGGTGTTTCTATTCCTCCGTTCATGCTTGTTAAGTCTTCAAGTTTTGTTTTTTTGTATTCAGGTTTTGTCATTTTGTTATACAATTCCTGAACCTTTGATACAGCGCAAGGTTCAAGTTCGTATGCAATAGTAACAGGAATGATATTTAGTTCTCGGAAGTTATCAAAAAAGTCGTTTTCGCCGCTAAGATTGAGCATTTTTAGAACAGCAACCTGCGTTCTGTCGTCTCCGTCTTTGGTTCTTCCTTCGCGTTGAGCAATCCAGACGGAGTTTTTTTGTTGGTTAGTAAATCTTATATATTTCGATAAGTTTACAGAATATTGATATAATTCAATGTGCGGCACGTCTCTTTTTACGATAAATGAACGGTTTAATCTGACCAAGTCTATAATCCATTGCATAATTAGCAGATTGCTACCAATAGCAATTTCAGTTGTAGGGAAATTATTTATAACTAAAATATATTCTAATAATGCCGAATCTAATACAATATCGCGGTGATTAGACATAAAAATATAAGGAGTATCCTTTTTTAAGTTTTCGATTCCGTCAAATGTAAGTTTTTGAACTGTTCCTTTTATTATTCTTTGAACAATAGTATAAACAAGATGTTCTTGAAAAGCTCTTTGACTTTTTATTTGTAATAACTCGGTAATTATTTTTTTAGTTGATTGTTCAGGAAAGAACATTTTTACAAAATTTAAAAAACCTCTTTCCCGAACAATTCTGCTAATTATTTCAGGTACTTCGCTATCAGTATATGGTCTGATGTCGTCAAAATCATGAATATTTGCCATTATATATTTTTCGTTTTATTCGAATTGTATTTTTTTACAGATCTTCGAACTACAAAAATAATAATTCCTAACAAAATCCAAATTGGCCACAAATAAAATAATGCCACAATAAAAGTTACAACTCCTTGCCAGCCTGTTTCCATGCCTTCTACAGCCTTATCCCAAAAAGTTTCTTTGTATGCAATTGTTTCACCGGAATAAGTAATTCGTAGTGTAATTGTGCTGTAATCCGACTGATCGTCCATGTATCTTAATCGTCCTTCCGAGGATTCGATTTCCTCTTGAATCATTCTTAAATATTGTGTAACATTAAGCACATCATTTACAGTATATGCTTTTTTCAGAAGTTCAAGGTATTGTTGTTCTATGCTTTTTTTGTTCTTAAGTCTTTGATAAACGTCTACATATTGCTCGGTTACGTCATCTACATAAATACTTTTTGAGGTTACTTTCCCATTTCCATTCAAAATAGAATTCATCAGAGAATCAAATTGAGAAGATTTTACTCTGATAACTATTATGTTAGAAATATAGTTTTCGTAGTTACTTTCATTTTCGTTAGTAATATAACAATCATATTCTTTAAAAGTATTTCTCAACTTTGTCATATCTTTGTTATAATCTTCTACCTCTAAGCTAACATCAGCATTTTTTATTATTTTTTTGCCGATTTTTTTTATTTCGTCAGCCGTAATTGGTTGTATTGAGGAGGTGTTTCCTCCTTCTGTTACATCTCCCACATCATCGTAATCATCATAAGAATATTCTTCTTCTCCATAATACATGGCATCTTTTTGATTTTCAGGTGTATTATAGCCTGTTGATATTTCGCCTGGCGCATAACTTTCTGTGTACATCTCAGATGTTTCATCGGAATATTTAGAGTCTTGACAGCTAAATAAAAATGAAAGAGTAAAAATTAGGAGTAAAAATTTTGCAGATTTCATAATCGTAGGTTTTAAAGTTTGCATAAAAATAAAGATTAAATCATTAAAATTCAATGATTTCTAGTTTATTTAAAAAAAATTAGGTTTATTTTCAGTTGATAATACATTTTTCAGATTATTATTTACTGTTTGTGTTACTAAAATAAATTTTTTCTTTAATATTTTTTTAAAGGATAATATTTGACGGTAAGATTGGTTTGTATTTAACTTAAAATACGGAATAATTAGTTCTAATTTGTCAGAATATTGAAAATCCATATAAATTTATAGTTTTGTCAAAAAAAAACACACATGAACCCTTGGTTAGTTTTTTCAGTTGTCGCCGGATATTTTTTACTTTTGATTTTTATTTCATATTTAACATCAAGAAAATCTGATACAGCATCTTTTTTTAATGGAAATAAAAAATCCCCTTGGTATTTAGTTGCTTTTGGAATGATTGGGGCTTCTCTTTCAGGCGTTACATTTATTTCTGTCCCCGGTTGGGTGGGTAGTTCCGGCTTTTCATATTTTCAGATAGTTTTAGGCTATTTAGTTGGATATTTTGCTATTGCAACCGTACTTTTGCCGTTGTATTATAAATTAAATTTGGTTAGTATATACAAATATTTGGCTGAAAGATTTGGAAATGTTTCGCACAAAACCGGTTCTGCTTTTTTTTTGCTTTCAAGAATTATTGGCGCCTCTTTCAGGCTTTTTTTGGTTGCAGGAGTGCTTCAATTAGCTTTTTTTAATGCTTTCCATATTCCTTTTGTTGTAACAGTTATTGTAACAATATTTTTGATTTGGATTTATACTTTTCGTTCGGGAATTAAAACAATTGTGTGGACAGATACTTTACAAACAACATTTATGATTTTGGCTGTTGTTGTGAGTGTTGTGGCGATAGCAAAAAGTTTAAATCTGAATTTTTCCGGTATTATCGACACAATAAAAGTAAATAAACAATATTCACAGATGTTTTTCTGGGATTTTGCCGATAAACATTTTTTTGTTAAAGATTTTATTGCCGGAGCTTTTATTGCATTTGTTATGACCGGATTAGATCAGGATATGATGCAAAAAAATCTAACTTGTAAAACACTAAAAGAATCGCAAAAAAATGTATTGTCATTAAGTGTAATATTAATTCCTGTTAATTTATTGTTTTTATCACTTGGGGTTTTGTTGTATGTGTATGCAAATCAGAGTGGTATTGCTATTCCTGAAGCAAGTGATGATTTGTTCCCGATGTTAGCATTAAATTATTTTGGAACATTTGCCGGTATCACATTTTTGATAGGAATAATTGCGGCTGCATTTTCGAGTGCAGATTCGGCTCTTACTGCTCTTACAACGTCGTTTTCGGTTGATTTTATGAAATTGGATATTGAAAAAAATGATAAAAATACCAAGAAAGTAAAAACACTTGTTCATCTTGGAGTTTCGGCAACAGTTGTGGCTGTTATTCTTATTTTTAAAGCCATAAATAACGATAGTGTAATTTCCCAAATATTTAAAGTTGCCGGTTATACATACGGTCCGCTACTTGGACTTTTTATATTCGGACTAACAACCAAGCTTAAAATCAGGGATAAATTAGTTCCTTTGATTGCCATTCTTTCTCCTATTTTGTCGTATTTTATTGCTTTTTTAATCGAGAAACATACTTCTTACAAATTTGGGTTTGAATTATTGGTAATGAACGGAGCTTTAACATTTTTAGGTTTGCTTATTATTTCTTATTGGAAGAGGGAAAAGTCTTATAATCTTTAAAAATGACCAAAATATTGTAAAAATAAAGGAATAAAAATCTTAGGATTACTCAACAATAGACACCTATAATAAATCTTCATTAGAATATCGAAAATTTACAACACGCTCAACTAATTTATGAAAAAT
>JAFGUD010000133.1 GCA_016938685.1 Bacteroidales bacterium
AATAGTTGGAAGCGGTTTAAAGATATAGAAAAACATTATCTTGAAACTATCGAAATTCCAACGCTATATTAAACCAGAGCCTTTAAATTATAGTGAGGAACAGTAATTGCTTCACCATCAGCATTAAAAATTATCTTACCTGAATATCCTGCAAAGTTAAAGTAAAAATCATCAGGTTGGGTATCCCAGCCTTCAGTTGTTGTCTCTAAATTATATATATTACCACTCATATTAGAATTTTCGAGCAATTCGACCAATCTCATTTGCTCCATTGATTTTACTCTATTCGGACTAAAATATTCTGAATCATTATTGATATTTTCCATAAATCTTAAATAACCGTAAACCGGATATTCATAACTATTTTGATCTTCAGATATTGTCATAGTGCCGTCAAATTCATCAGGTATTCCGTTCATATTTCTTGAGATAACACCTCCGGCATTCAAATTCCACCCAATACCTACCCACGAAGAAATATCATTTACTTTCAACCCAGAACTGCTATAATCAAGTGTTATTGGTAAGCTTATATTATTTGTTGATAAATCAAAAATCGGGTAAGATACACTTATTCTACCTGTATATAAATCAACATCATCTTTAACTTGACTTGTCAAACTCGAAGCATTGGGAGATGCTGTTATTGTAACCGGTTTTATAAATGCGTCAATATAAGCAGAATTTTTTTCAGATTTGTTTTGTGAATAATTAAATGTATCATAATTACCTTCTTTAAAAAGATATTCAATGTCAGAAGGCATTTTTAAAATGCTATCATTTACAAAAAGGAGTGTATCAATATCGAAAGAATCTTTTATTATTTTTTTATCTGATAAAAAATTTCCCGGAACTTCTATTATCCATTTTTTTGAAAAAAAATTGTTTTTGATTTCTTCAAATAAATTGTTGTTCTGTGCTATTAAATTATTTGTGAAAACTACAAATATTAAGAAAAACAAAAATGTTTTCAATCTTCTAAATTTCATAACTATCTGTTTTAGTTTTCTAACAAAAAATTTATTTGTTTTTGTTGCTCTTCAATCTGCTTTTGTTGAACTTCAATAATTTGTTTAAGGTCATCAATACTATTCTCTTGTTCAATAGTATATAAAGTAAGTTCTTCAACTTTTTTCAAAAGAAGTGTGGTCATATTTGCAACCTCAATACCTGTTTCGTCAATTTCATCAGCAGTAGGCACATCGGGTAAGTGTTTGTTTTCGTTGATATATTCCTCTAATTCATTAAGAGGCATTAAATCATAATTGGGCTCAAAAACATAATCAGGGAAAGAACCATATTTTTGAACAATAAGTTCACGGCAGTAAAAATATCCATTTGCATAAATTCTATTATAAGCAGGTAATGCTAAGCTAGTATTTTTACTTATTTTAAATACAGACGATGGACTTAAATTTGGTTTTGAGAAGAAGAATTCAAGATCAGCTCCATTTTGTATAATATCCCAATAGGCAGGAGTTAAAATTTTTGTGTTATCACCATCTTGAGGTGGATCATCTGGAATACTCCCATCATCAGTTAAACTTTCAAATCTGATAGTTGGCATATTATCTTCTGATTTCAGATGAACCGTTTTTTGAGGCTCAGTAGTTGCAATTCCTATTTTCCCATTCTCAGAAATAGTAAACATCGTTGATAATGGTGATAATTCACTTGAAAAATTAAAAAACAAACTAGAATGATTATTCTCTATATCCCAAACAAAATTTAGCGGATTGTAAGGAGTTGGACCTGGCCCAGGTTCTCCTTTACCTACAGAAGAAAAATTCTGCAATCTTATTGTGGATTTTAATTCTTGTCCTGTTCCCGTATATTTATTATACAAATGCAACTGTTTCTGAGGATTATTGGTTCCTATACCTACATAATCATAATCAGTATTAAGTATTACATTACTTCCATTACTTTCCCAATAATTATCATGATTTGTGTTTTCAACCCAAGTCAGTTCACCAAATTCATTCACTGATAATATATTTCCGGAGCTACCATAAGGCATTGAACTAAAAACTCCTTGTGAATCAGAAAAAACAAGGCTATTAGGGATAATGTTTTCTGTTGTAGAATAATAACTTAAAGTGTCGTTTAAAGACATAATATCGACATAATTGGCAATATTGGTATTAAAATCATTTATTGTTAAGTAAGTATTAAATATTTCACTGTTCAAAGAATAATAAGACAATGTGTCTTCCAAATTATTATTAGTAACATAATTGCTTATTTGATTATTAAAATCTACAATTGTTAAATAATCTGCAGATTCATTTTCAGTAATCAAAGTTAGCCATTCATTGTTATAAAACTGGAATCTATTGAGTTCAGAGTTAAAAACAAGCAAGCCGTTAGCAGGTGAACTAATAGCCTCTATTTCAATCTGTGTTAATCTAGGAATCAACACTCCTTTATTTGTCGCATCAACTTCAAAAACTGCAGAATTGTCTGCAGTTGTTCCTCCGACAATAACCTGACCTGCTTGAGTTAGAGTCATGGTAGTTATTGTTGGAAAAGGAGATCCACATTTAGTGTAATAGGAATTGAAATATAAATTTTTGTTATTTCCAATTTCCCAAATATAATCTTCCTGTGTTTTACATGCTGGTCCTTCATTTATATAACTTAACCTCATAAATGAAGTGTCTGAAAAAGAACTATGTACTTCAAATAATCTGTTTGGAGTAGTAGTTCCAATTCCAACATTTCCTCCATTATGATAAATATTACTATGATAAATTGTACTTCCTGCTTGAATGTTTTGTGAATAAGAAGAAATACTAAAACACAAAATTATCAGAAAGAAAAGAAGAATTTTAAATATATTTTTCATTGTCTGTTATTTTATAATGATTATTTTTTCCGTTTTTATGTTTTGATTGTTTACTATTTTCATCAAATAATTTCCACTGTTTATATCAAGTTCAATTTGCTGAACAAAATTAACAGCAGGTTCATCAAAAGATTTATAATAAACAATTGCTCCTGTTTCTGATATTACAAATACTTGTACAGGTGATGTAGTTTCTATATTAGTTATCTTTAAATCAATGAAATAAGAGGCAGGATTAGGAAAAATTTCAGCTTCAAATTTATTGTAATTATTGTTTCGATTATTACCAGAATTATCTGCTAGAATGGTATTGAAAATTTCAACATTCATAGTGTCAACAGAAACACATCCATGCTGATCTTTTGTTGTTAAATAATATATTCCTCTCTGAGATAAGTTTATTTCTTTGTTTTTCACCCCATTACTCCACAAATATTCTGAAAAACCGTCTTCGGCAGAATATAATGTTTGTTCTTCGTAAATAGTAATTTCTTCGGGTAAGTCAATTTTTTTGCCGTAATCGCAATCGTAAAATTCATATAAAAAATTGTTAGTGGCAGAATATTCAGATGTATTTCCTGAGACCAAAATATTATTATTATCCAAAATTACATTTTGTGGATTGTAGTAATGATTTGTTGAGTCGTCTATTGTATAGATAAACCGGAAATCTCCTTTATTGTTGAATTTTAGAATATAGGGATTAAAAAACAAGTCTGTTTTTTCCTTAGAATTTATTTCAATTTGGGTTCTATAAGTTCCGGTAATATAGGCTGCATTAAACTCATTTAAAGCAAAATCTGTAATGTAGTCGTTGCCTTTGGTTCCAAAATGATTTGCCCATTCAACATCAAAATTTGAATTAAACTTGCATATAAAAATATCTTTTGAACCTGTGTTATCAAATGTGCTGTCTCCAATAGATATTTGCCCGGTATAATTTCCCAAAAGCACCAAATTATTTTGATTATCAAACCCAATACGTTGTCCTTAATCGTCAAAAACACTTCCAATATTTAGTTCTTTTATTACAGAAAAATCATTAGTATTTAAAACAGACACAAAAGCATCTTTTCTACCATTTGATTGTAATGTATTTAGTTCTTTTTCAAATGTTCCTGTTATAAATATACTGTTTTGAGAAATTTTAAAGTCAGTAATCTGAATTTCTTCAGAAGAATTTATTGTGTGCAGAGCAATAATTTCACCTTTGGAATTTAATTTTAAGATAAAGATATTTGATTTTTGAGTTTGCTCTGCCTTAAATTTATCAATATTAAAAAATTTTATATAAGAACCAGCAATGTAGATGTTTTTTTCATTATCATAATCAATAAAAAAATTATCTGATTTAGATTGTAATTCAATTATTTTCTCAAAAATAATTTGATCGGATAATGAGTATTTTTTTAAATTTATACTTACAGAATTATATTTTCTTGTGCTTTCCAGAATAAAATTATCATTTGTGTTTTTATCTGTATTGTAGTTTACGATATTTTGGTTTGTTTCTAAAATATTTTCGCCTAATAACGAACCTATAATACTTTGATTGTTCTTATCTTTTTGAATAATTACAACTTTCTGGTTTTCTGTCTTAATTTCTTGTATTCTAGTGTCTTTCGAGAAATTCTTTGAGTAATCTTTTACTAATACAAGATTTTGAGAAAAAGCAGAAAAGCTTAATATAATAGCTAGAAAGAATGGAAAAGTTTTATTCATAACGAAATTGTAAAAATTAAAGAAAACGTATTACTCAAATAAAAAAACTGCGCAAATGTAATTTTTTAGAATTAATTTTCAAATTGAATTTGATAAGAAAAAACTAGATTGGTCTTCAGATAATGATTACTAGAGGATAAAAAACAAGAATGTTTTTCAATATCAAAAAAAGTGATTTTTTGAATAACATAATATCACATTGTTTCCTTATTGCTTTATTTAGGCTATTTTACTATAAATAAATTCCTGATATTAGTGATTGGATTTAGAAAAAGATATAGAGAATTGGAGAGAGTTTATTTAAAAATCAGGAGTTTTCTGCTCAAAAAGTCATAGTAAATTAGCGTTTGATTGATGTTTCTTATGAATTAAATATATTCAACTCGCTGATTTATTCTTCCCTGTATTGGTTGATGTGTGTGATGAGTTTATAAATTAAATTTTTGAATAAATAATAAAAAATACTGTCCTTTTGAACATTGATAGAAAAAAAGCGACATTCTAAAACACTTTTTTAAAATTTAAAGCTATAACTTATTGACGGAATTATTGGGAAAAGGGTTACTTTTTTCAACACTATTTTCCTCTCTCCATCTTCCATAATACCATCATAATAGTATAAATAGGCGTTTTTTCTATTGTAAACATTATAAACACTCAAATTCCAGGTTCTTATTCCGTGTTTTTTTTGTTTCTCAAAATTTACAGAAATATCAAGATGGTGTAACGGAGGCATTCGGTAGTCGTTTTTTTTAGTATAAATTAAAAAATCTTCAAAAACGTTTGTTAAAACTCCTCCGTCAACGGAATAATTATCAAGTACATAATATCTGCCATGTGCAAAAGTAATAGCTTTTCCAGTCATGTAAATCCAATTTGCTGAAAATGATATTTTTTTACTTAGTTTATACATTCCTACAATGCTAAAATCGTGTGTACGATCGTACGTGTAAGGATAAACACGTCCAAGATTTTGATTTGTAAATTGTCTTGTGTTTTTTGACAAAGTATAAGCAATCCAGCCTGTAAATTTTCCGGTAGTTTTTTGAAGTAAAAATTCAACACCGTATACTTTACCTATTCCTTCGGAATCTGTTTTGGTTTGCCAATCTTCTGTACTCCATAATAAAGATTGACCTTCTTTAATTTCAACAAGATTTTTTAGTTCTTTGTAAAAAGCTTCAGTTGAAAATTCAATATTATTTTTAGTCAAAACTGAAAAGAAGCCAAATGTTACTTGCCATGCTTCTTGTGGTGGTATTTGTTTTGTTGCCGGAAGCCACATATCTGCAGGTGTTCCTGTTCCGTTGTTTGATAAAAGGTGTAAATATTGTTTGGTTTTTGCAAAGGAGGTTTTAACATTGATTCTATTTGTAACTTTATAATTGAGTGAAAATCTTGGTTCAAATGATTTGTAGTTCTTTTTTTCAACAAAATAAAAAGAAGAACGTAAACCAGCATTAAGAAAAATTGTATTTCCAATTTTGAAGAAATTATCAATATATACAGCAATTTCTTCTGTGTTTAAATTATATGAGCTATAAGTAGTGTCAATATTTTCAGTATTACTATTTGTTTTTTCTGAAATCACACCCGGATCAAAAGTGTGGTAAATTGCATTTGTTCCAAATTTTATTGAATAAAAATTATTGAGGTTGTAGTCATAATCAGTTCTTAGCGTAAAATCTGTTATCTGAGAATAAAAAACATCCTTGTTTTTTTGTGTTTTAATATCAGAACTACTGCTGTCTTGGGAAATAATTTCCGACTCTATACTGCTCAAGTATTTGTAGTTTGATGCAGATAAAGTTATGTTACCGAATAGTTTTTCAGAGTATTGGTTACTCCATCTCAAAGATGTTAATGTGTTGCCCCATTTAGTTCTGGAAATATACTGACTTTGATAGTTATTGTTTTTTTCGTGAAAATTTAAAAAAACATTGTCAAATCCACTATAGAAACTCAAAGATAATCGGCTTTTTTTTGATATAATAAAATTGAATTTAATATTTGTGTCGAATAAATTGTAGCCAATTTTTTGATTTATATCTACTAATGGCATTAAAGCAAGTGTATATAAATCTAACATTCCTTTTCTTGCAGAAATAATATATGATATTTTGTCTTTAATAATTGGACCTTCAAGAGAAATTTTTTCAGAAATAAGTCCTATTTCAATTTCTCCGGATGTTTTTTTTAGGTTTCCGTCTTTTGTTCTTATGTCTATTACCGAAGAAAGTCTTCCTCCGTATTGAGCAGGGAAGCCACCTTTTAGTAATTTTATATTTTTAATTGAATATGGGTTAAATACCGACAAAAAACCACCCAAATGATTAACGTAATACAAAGGTACATCGTCAAGAAGAATAAGATTTTGGTCAGGACTACCACCTCTGACAATCATACTACTTGATCCTTCATCAGACGCTTGTACTCCTGGCATAAGCTGTAAAACTTTGAAAATGTCTTTTTCTCCACCCAAAGAAGGAACTGCGTTAAATGTTTCGGAGGATATTTTAATCGTACCTATTTCATTCTGCCGCTTTTGTTGTTCTGCGGAAACTGTTATTTTTTCAAGTTCAGTTGACGAAATCAATTCTGATGTTATTTCAGTATTTTCAGAAAGGTATATTATTATGTTTTCCGGCTGAAAGCCTACATAAGTATAGTATAAATCAATAGAGTCTTTTTTTAGAGTCAGGCTATAAAATCCAAAGGAATTTGTTGCTGTTCCTTTTTTAGAGTTTTTATCAAAAATATTTGCTCCAATTAGAATTTCTCCAGTCTGTTTGTCTTTTACATATCCGCTTATTGTGTGATTTTGTGAATAAGAAGTAACTGATATTAAAACATAAATTAATAGTAGGATTCGTTTCATGTTTATTTGTAATTTGAACGTAATGAAGTAGTGTTTTATTGATTAATTGAGTCTCTTGTAGCATAAATTGTATCCCGACAAATAACAGAACCAGCAAAAAGACCATAACCGTTGATAATATTTGTGTACATCGTTATAGGATTACCGGGGGGAGAAAAACCGGTTTCGAGGCTAAAAATTGCTTCGGTAGATGAGTAATAGCTGTAAAGGGCAGAATAATAACCATATAGTTCTTTGCTAATACCTGCTAATTCTATAATGTATCCAATAGCCTGAGAATTAGCATAGACACTTAAGTTTATTTGTTGATTTTTAAATTGTTCATCTGTAAATAGAACATAGTTTACAGAATATTGACTAGAATTGAAATTGCTTATTATTGGCGAAAAACAATAAAAAGAGCTATTTGATTTTGTTGAGTCCGGCGACAGGCTATATACTTTTAGTCTATAATAATTATTGTAATTATCTATGTCTTCAATGGTAAATTTTATTTCAGAATATTCATTATTCTCTTCGTTTATATAATTATTGCTGGTTATTTCAGGAAATAATATGTGTGTTTTTATGGGAATGTAAGATTTTGCGTATAAAATATCTGAGTCTTTTGTGATTTTTATGTAATAATTATTATTTTCTGCTATAAAATTATTTTGATAGTAGTAATAATACCGATTTTTTTGTGATAGCTTGATGAAGTTTATGGAGTCTTTTGAAATATAAACCTCAGCATTAGTAATAAAAATATTTTCCTCAATATTATATCCATCTCTGTAATAAGGAATGCTGTCAAAAGTATATCTTTCAAATTGTCCAAATGTTTTGGTTAAAAAAACTTTTATTGTGTCTCTGCCATATAGAGTATCGTCAAGAGAAAACAGACTATTAACTGAAATTCCTTCAATATATTGGTCTTCAATATCTACAATTTCAACACAGGAATTTAATGATAAAAAAAATGAGGTTATTGTAGTTAAAAATACAATGGTTAAATGTTTTTTCATTGAGTGGTGGTATTGTTCTTTTTTTAATAAAAAAGAGTTAGAATTTGTTGCCGATTTTAGCTTAAATTCTAATTCACTTTTGTTTTTAATTAATAATGTTCAACAAGAATTTTACTATTGCCATAACCATCATCATATTTAAAATTTTTATCATAGTAATCTACCCAAATAGTTGTTCCTGTAAATCTGCCAAATATAATTTGAGATTGGCTAATTTGTTGGGTTATATTGTAGCCAGGGAATATTTTATTGGCTCTGGTTTAATATAGCGTTGGAATTTCGATAGTTTCAAGATAATGTTTTTCTATATCTTTAAACCGCTTCCAACTATTCGT
>JAFGUD010000021.1 GCA_016938685.1 Bacteroidales bacterium
TACCGAAATGCTTTAAAAAATCCGATTTCATTTTCTTAAAATCGGTTTTAAAGTCAATCGGCATAACAACTTGTAAAAAATAATTCTAGGAATTATTTTAACAATTTGGTATAATAAAAAGAATTCAGAACTTAAAACACTTGAGAGAGAAGGAGATTTTCACACACAAGATTTTTAAAGTTTGTATTTTTGTGGAATTTTTACAAAAGTGGAAAACAAATAAAGAATCTGACATTTGACGCTTAACTTTTTTACAAAATATTGATTTTTGAAACAAATATAAAATACCATTCTTCAAATATAAAATAATCTTATGCAAATATGGATTTAAAATTATTTCGTTAAAAGTTGGGATAAATTTGCAAAAAATATAAAATATAAATTTTAACACTAACGTTTTATTAATCAAACAAATAAGACTATAAAAACTTATTTTTTTTCTTGATACACCAACTTTATAAATATTCATTCGTCAAAAAACACGTAGTTTAGAAAAAACAAATACTACTTTTGACATTATATTTTTTCATTCTATATTATAAACCTATAAATCTAATTAAATTATGAGAATTAAAATTTTCTTCACGCTGCTTTTAGTTCTAAGTTTCTCTTTAGTCGAAGGACAAGAGTTAGTTGGTTCTGCTGGTGGAAGTTTTGAAACAGCGACGTACTCAATGGATTGGTCGGTTGGAGAAGTTGCAACTTCAACCTACTCTGCCGGAAGTTATACTTTAAGCGAAGGATTACATCAAAATTTCATTACAGTTGAAGCTATTGATCAAGTTGTAGAATTTGGAATTTCTATTTTTCCAAATCCAACAAGTGATTTTATTAACATCAATTCTTCTGAAATAGCGAATTTCGATGTTAAAATCATTGATGTTGATGGTAGAAACATTGTTAATCAAAATGTAACAGGTAATCAAACACAAATTGATTTTACAAACTTTGCTAACGGAATTTACATCTTATCAATAACTAAAAACAATCAAGTTCAAACTTTTAAAATTATAAAAAAATAGTACATCATGAAAAAAATTACATTAGTATTATCATTTTTACTTGTAGCAATAATCGGATTTGCTCAAACTCCAAATCAATTCAAATATCAAGCAGTTATTAGAGATAATAACGGAGATGTTCTTGTAAATCAATCTGTTGATGTTCAAATTGATATTATCAAAACTAACGTTTCTGGAACTGTTGTTTTTACAGAAACTCATAACGTAACCACATCTGCAAATGGTGTTGTAAGTTTAAATGTAGGATCGGTTGAAGATATGAGTTCAATTGACTGGAATACTGACGATTACTTCATTAGAGTTTCTGTAAATGGAACAGAAATGGGAACAAGTCAACTTTTAAGTGTTCCTTATGCAATTACAGCTGAATACGCTACTGCTGCTGGTGTTTTTACAGATATGGCTATTGTGACAGGAACAACAAATGGTTCTGGAGGTTCTGTAGATTTTAATTTTCCAACAGGATATAATCAAACCAACTGCTTAGTAGCTGCTTGTGGCATAGAAGCTACTGTTGGCTCTTTTTTTAGTTGGAGAAGTATAGGAACAACTGTATCTGGCGTTGAAGGATCAATTTATGTTTCTTTGAGTACTACAACTATATGGTTATATTATCCAGCTCACGCTGATTATCAAGGTAAAAATTTTAAAATAGTTTTAATGAAACTGGATTAATTTTTTATTTTTGAAAATACTAATCTATTAGCAATAAATAATAACTTTTACAATAATTCAAATAATTTTATTTGAACTGAGAAGTGTTATGTTTATAAATAAGAAGCCTTCCAAAAATGGAAGGCTTTTTTGGTGAAAAATAATTAGAAAATTTTTGGCAGATTAATTTTCAAAAGCAAAAATTACAATATTTTGACATGAATAATAAAATCTCCAACTTCAAGCTGGTGAACAACTTCCATTCCGGTTGTTACTTGTCCAAAAACAGCATACTTGTCAGATAAATCAAGAGATTCAGAAGTTGACACAAACCAATTTGTGGTTGTATATTCTTCATTATCTGTAATAATTGTCATTGCAACCGAACCTTCTTTTAATTGTTTATCCTTAAACTCTGCAATCAAAGTAGTATTTGTATTCATCCAACCATCTCCTCTTTTTCCACCTGTTACAATCACTGAATTTGGAATATTTCTGTAAAAAAATGTGTTGTCGTAATAACTTTGTTGAGTAAGTTCAAGAAATTTCCCAACAGTTTTGGGCGAAGAATTTACATCTAGCGTAATTTCAAAAACACCTTTGTTTGTTTCAACCGAAACTCTTTGATTTCCCGGAATTGAAGAAATATAATCCCAATCTATTTCGGGTGCTTCAATATTAACATTTTTAGAGCAAGTTTGTGAACCATATTTATTTATCGTTTTACAAAGCTCTTTGTAACTTGCAAAATCCTGAGGAACTTTTAGTGCATTGAAAGCCTGAGTCAGGAAAAAAGTATTTGTAAACTCATCAAAATATTCATCGCCAAACTTGTTCATTATTTTTGCAGCATAATAAACCATTGCGTTGTCGCCGCTTGTCATTGCTTCTTTAAAAATAATCCTGAATTCTAAATGTAAATCATTTCCGGATTTTTCTTTTTCAATCCATGCAAGTTTTTCAAAATCAGGATGTAAACGCATCATATACAATGCTTTTATTCCTTCTGTGCTAATAATTTTATACTGTGTTGAGAATGTTTCATCTTTAACAAATTTATACATTAGAGGATCAGCGGAAAGCGCATATAATAAACTTGCTTTTTCGTAAATATTATTGGTTACGTTATATCCCGAAATAATTTTATTCGTAATAGGTTTTTTATTTGAGGCGTAATAAAGTGCGGCTCTATATAAATTGCTTCTGGCTTGCATTGATGTAATTTGATCCGAATAATTAAGGTATTGTTGTACATCATTTGCGTTTCCTTTTTTAAAAATATATTCAGAAGCAGCAACTGTTAATGCTGAGTTATTACTTTTTAGAGCTTCAAAAACGGCTTTTTTTCCCGAATTATAATCAAAAGTATATAATGATTCAATTGCACAAACTTTGATACGATAATCTGTTTCTGCACCAATAATACTGCTAAGTAAATTTAAAGACTCTTGGCTTTTTATATGCTTTAATCCAAGGGTAAGATTGCATAATAAATAAACATTTTTTCTGTTTTCAATTTCGTACTTTAAAGTGTTGAAAGATTTACTTATGTTGATATTATTATCAACAGTCAAAAAATAAGAATACGCAAGCTTTGTTTCTTCATCAATATCTTGATTGTTAAAAGTGCTAATAACAATATCAATTATTTGTTGTGAAATTAAATCGTTTTTAGCAAGAAAATAAAAAGCTCTCGCTTGTCCTTGTTGTAATAATTTTTCCGAATTGTCAATATTCAACGAAGCTACAAAAGTCATGCTTTCTTCTGTTCCGCATTTACCAAGTGCTTCAAGAATCGTCTTTTTTACAACTTTTTCCGACTCAGAATTAAAAGCGTCAATTAATTTTTGTTCCGAAACAGGATTTTCAAAACAACCTAATGCATAAGCAGTTGCATTTCTTACATTAGGATTTTCATCTGTTAAAAGTCCGGTAATTGATAATAAAGCTGTTGTGTCTTTTAATGACGCCAAGGCATAAAGACTTAATATTTGATATTCAGAGTTATCATTATTCAAATATTTTACTAATTCGGTTACATCTCCTGATTGATGAAAATTTACAATTGTTTGTGATGTTTTATCAGATTTGTAAATATTCTCATTACTACCATTATTAAAATTTGAGCTGTTATTAACATCATCTGAACACGAAAAAGCGTACATTATTGTCAGAAGAAGAAGTGATATTTTAAATAAATTCATTCGCATTATTAAATAATCTTTAAAACCAATGTTTTTTGCGGTTTCCTCAAATTTTGCAAATACTATTCCACTACGTTTTTTTACGTGATTTTTGTAAAACTAAGCATACAACAAGACCTTTGTAACTTTCAGATTATTAAAATTTTAGTTCTTTTTATAAACCAAAAGTAATAAGTAATTTAAACTTAACAAAAATTATTGAAAATTTTGATACATCGAAAATATTTCTTAGTCTTGTCAAAAAAATCAACTGCTTCATCTGTGTGTTATTTCACAAATGAGCAATTCTAATTAACATCAAAATTTTAAATGTATGAAGAAATACTTTTCTTTATTAGGTCTTTTGTTGGTTCTTGTTTTTACTGCATGTAATCCAAAAGAAAAAAACAATCAAAATGATGACCAAATGGAAATTGATTATCAAGCCGAAGTAAACAAATACTTTGAATTTGAGTTGAAAGCAGATTTAAGTAATCTTACTGAAAATCAGCAAAAAATGTTGCCTTTATTATTTCAAGTGGCTGACATTATGGACGAAATTCAATGGGAAGTAGCTTGCGGACCTTATCGCACTTATTATGACTCACTTACTGATGAAAATGCAAAAAAACTTTTCATGATTAATTATGGTCCTTGGGACAGATTAAACGGTAATAAATCATTTGTTCCGGGAGTTGGAGATAAACCCCTTGGTGCGTTTTTTTATCCAACAGACATGACAAAAGACGAATTTAATCTGTTTGATGATGAAACAAAAGCAAGTTTGTACACAGTTATAGAAAGAGATAAAAACGGAAAATTAGTTTCAATTCCTTATCATGTTAAATTCAAAGAAAAACTTTCAAAAGCAGCGGAACTTCTCCGTCAAGCGTCTGAATTAGCCGAAGATGAAGGCTTTAAAAAATATCTTTCTCTTCGTGCCGATGCTCTTGAAACAAGCGAATATCAAGAAAGCGACATGGCTTGGATGGACATGACAGACAATGTGATAGAATTTGTTGTTGGGCCAATCGAAAATTACGAAGATGCTCTTTTTGGATACAAAGCATCATTTGAAGCATTTATTTTAATCAAAGATTTAGAGTGGAGCGAAAGACTTGAAAAATATGCAGCTCTTTTACCACAACTTCAAAAAAATCTTCCTGTTCCTGCTGAATACAAACAAGAAATGCCCGGAGAGGATTCTCAATTGAATGCTTATGATGCAATTTATTACGCCGGTGATTGTAATGCCGGAAGCAAAACTATTGCTATCAATCTTCCAAACGATGAAGAAGTGCAACTTGCAAAAGGTAGCCGTCGTTTACAGTTGAAAAACTCTATGCAAGCAAAATTTGACAATATTGTTGTTCCTATTTCAAAAGTTCTTATAAATCCTGACCAACAAAAATACGTAACATTCGATGCTTTCTTTGCAAATACAATGTTCCATGAAGTTGCTCACGGATTGGGAATTAAAAATACATTAGACGGAAAAGGCACTTGCCACGAAGCATTAACCGACCGTTACAACACATTTGAAGAAGGTAAAGCTGATATTTTAGGACTTTGGTTAATCGACCAACTTATTCAAATGAAAGAATTTGATGCTGATTATGCTGAAAATCAAATTACTTTTTGTACAGGAATTTTCCGTTCAATAAGATTTGGTGCTTCAAGTTCACATGGAAAAGCCAATTTAATGCGCTACAATTTCTTTATGGAAATGGGTGCTATGACTCGCGATGAAAACGGAATTTATACAATTGACCAGGAAAAAACAAAAATGGCTTCTGATTCTTTGGCTCGTTTGATTATAACAATTCAAGGTGACGGCGATTATGAACTTGCCGGTCAGATTATGGATAAATACATGATTGAAACTGAAGATTTAAAAGCTGATTTACAAAAACTTGAAACCGCAAACATTCCTGTTGATGTTGTTTGGAAACAAGGACTTTAGTCGAAAGTTTTTAAAATAAAAAGTTAAAAAGCCCGTAAATTTTGCGGGTTTTTATTTTTGTGTATAAAATTGTTTGAAAATAAGTCCAAAAAGTTGTATTTTTACAAAAAATAAAATTTCTAATGCCTGATAAACAAGACATAATAGATTTTTTAGCCGAAAACAAGGATTTTTTTAAGAAAAAATTCGGAATAATTAAAATTGGAATTTTTGGCTCGTATGCGCGTGGAGAACAGACCGAAAACAGCGATATTGATATTCTTATTTTAATGAATGAAAACACAGAAGATATTTTCGACAAGCGACTTGAATTCCGAGATTTAATAAGCGAAGAATTTTCTAAAAATGTTGACGTTTGTCATGAGCAGGCTATAAAACCAATGTTTAAACCGCTTATTTTTAAAGATTTGATTTATGTTTGAAAAAGAACTAGCTATTATCGAACTTTTATTAGAAAGTGTTGAAAAAATTGAGAATTACACAAAAGATTTCAATAATTCTGTTGAATTTGAAAAAGACACTAAAAGTTTTGATGCTTGTCTTATGAATTTCATAGCTATAGGTGAAAGTGTTGGAAAACTTTCTGAAGAATTTAAGGAAAATAATAACAATATAAATTGGAGAAAGATATATGCTTTCAGAAATGTTCTGGCTCATGATTATTTTGGAATATTACCGGCAGAGGTTTGGGAAATTATAAGAAAGTTTCTCCCGAAATTAAAGATTGATTTAATAAAAATTTCAACAAACAAAAACCCGTAAATATTGCGGGTTTTTGTTTATATAATTGTTTGATTTGATTCAACAAAATTTTTAAATTTGAAGTATTGTTAATTATAAATTGTTAATTGTTTTATGTACGGTTTAATAGATTGCAATAATTTTTATGTTTCATGCGAACGGGTTTTTAATCCAAAGCTGAAAAATCAGGCTGTTGTTGTGCTTTCAAACAACGATGGATGCGTTATTTCTCGCTCAACAGAGACAAAAGCATTGGGCATAAAAATGGGCGAACCTGCATTTAAAATTGAACAAATTGTTAAATCTCACAATATTGCAATGCTTTCGTCAAATTATGAATTATACGGCGACATGTCGAGCCGAGTGATGAATACCATTGCAGCAGAAGCTCCTGCTATCGAAATTTACTCAATCGACGAAGCATTTATTGAACTTTCAAATTTTAAATATACGAATCTACTTGAGTTTGCTGTCAATTTAAGGGCTAAAATTCTCAAATGGACTGGAATTCCAGTTTCTGTAGGCATAGGAAAAACAAAAACTCTGGCAAAAATAGCTACAAATGTTGTCAAAAAAACGCCGATTGAATGCGGTGCGTTTATCCTTGAAACAGAAGAACAAACAATCGAAATTCTCAAAAAAATAAAAGTTGAAGACGTTTGGGGAATTGGCAGAAGATATTCTAAAAAATTACGAAGTGAATTTGTTTTTACTGCTTATGATTTTATTACAATGCCTGATCATTTTGTAAAAAAAACAATGAGTATTGTTGGACTAAAAACAAAAAAAGAACTTGAAGGACAGAGTTGTATCAATTTACAAGAAGTTCAGGATTCTAAGAAAACAATAACCACAAGTCGTTCTTTTGCAAAAAAACAATCTGATATAAAAATATTAGAACAAGCAGTTGCTTATTTTGCAGATAATTGTGGAATTAAACTCAGAAAAGATAATTCCGTTGCTAAATATTTAACTGTTTATGTTCGAACCGATCATTTTAAATCGAACTTACCACAATACAGTCAGGCAATTACTGTGAATTTGCCAACAGCTACCGATAGTTCTTTGACGTTAATAAAATATGCTCTTAAAGGTCTTCGCCTGATTTATAAAACCGGATTTTTGTTCAAAAAAGCGGCAGTTACACTTTCGGGAATAGAGCCAAAAGTTGCAGTTCAGGGAAATATTTTCGACAATTCAGACTTTCAACATGCTGATTTAATGAAAACTATCGACGCTATCAGAGAAAAATTCGGTAAGGAAAAATTGCAGTTTGGAATTCAAAATACCGAAGGATTTTGGAAAGCCGGCAGACAAAGAGTTTCAAAAGCTTTTACCACAAAATGGGACGAATTATTGGAAGTTGATTGATTTTTTCAGTTTCTCAGTATTCAGTCCTCAGTCTTTCGGTCTTTCTGTCTTTCTGTCTTCTGCATCAACAAACTCTTTAACTGTCAACCATATTCAGGCATTGACAGACTGCTGACTGCTAACTGCTTAACTGCTGACTGCATCAATTCATTCATTCTATTATTCTATCATTCTGTCATTCTATCATTCTGTCATTCTATCATTCAATAATTTTACCTTCCGACCTTTCATCAATTTTATTTCTATTTACCCGATTAAATTTTTACTTTTGAACAAACCTTTAAAATCAATAGTCATGAAACAAATTCTATTACTTGGTTTAACTATTTCTATGTTTTTTACATCATGTATTGTAATGGCTGGTGCTAAAAAAAACAAATTGACCGAAGAAAAAGTTCAGAATTACATAAATGTATACATGGAATTGCGAAGTGCTGCTCCCGATATTTTGGAAAACATTAATAAAGACCCGGAAAATGCAGATATAGGAAAAGAAGAATACAAAAAAATTGAAAGTATAATAAAAGACGGTGGTTTTGAAAATTATGCCGATTTTGTTTATACAAATGCTAAAATAGGTAGCGTTTTTAGTATTATTCAAGCCCAAAAAGGAATGAACAATTTTGAAAACTTAAATGAAAGTAGTAATGATATGTTTGAAGAAGGGATTAAGGAAATTCAAAAAGTAATTGACGACCCCGAAACACCCGAAGAAACTCGTCAGGAACTTATTGCTCAAATAGACGAAATGAAACAAAGTCAAATACTCATGAATGATACTTACGAGCAAAATGAAGATTTAGCAAAGTTTGTTTTAAAAGGAGTTGAGAAAATTTCGGGATTAATTGTTAATGAAGACGAAATTGCGATTATAGAAAAATACGAACAGGAAATTTTAGCAACTTATGTTGGTTTTCAATTACCTGAATTACCCGACGGACACATGCCTGAGCTTAATCTTGATATGTATGACGAATAAAATATTTGCTGTTTAAATGAGATATTTAATGCCTATTTGTAAATCTTTTTGAAAAAAAACGGCACTTTTGTGTCTTTTCTGGTAAAAACAAGGAACTAAAACATAATTTATGCCTAATACTCTGAATAACATAGAGTTTGAAGAACTTTTTAAAGAATATTTTAAACCTTTGGTGAACTTCTCGAATAAATTTTTGAATGATATTGACGCAGCAAAAGAAGTTGTTCACGATGTATTTGTTAATCTCTGGGAAAAACGCAACGAAATTGACCCTGAAAAATCCATAAAATCCTATTTATATACTTCCGTAAATAACCGAAGTTTAAATTTCATAAGGGATAACAAAAAATTTGTTCGTGATGAAATAATTTTACAAAACGAGCAAAATGTTGAAAACACGGATACATTTGCAGAATCTGAAATTCAGCGAATTATAGATAAAACTCTTGCTGATTTACCGCCAAAAGCAAGAGAAGTATTTGAAATGAGTCGTTATCAAAACTTAAAATATCGCGAAATAGCTGAAAAACTCGGATTATCTCAAAAAACCGTTGAAACTCACATGTCGAGAGCGTTGAAAGATTTAAGGAAAAATTTAAAAGAATATTTGACAGTTCTATTATTAATTTTGTTGAATTAAAAAAGTAACAACTATTTCAACTACGCTCAATAAACAAATTATCTGTGATTTCAATGTGATTTTATGTTTATTAAAAAAGATTTCAGGGTAAAATAAAACTCAGGTGTATTAATATTAGAAAGACAAAAATGTTAAATAATGAAAAACATATAGATTTAATTTTCAGGTTTTTAGCCGATGAAATTTCAGAACCCGAAAAAAATGAATTAGAAGACTGGAAAAGTTCTTCTTCTGATAATTTTCAGTTATTCGAAGATTATTTGAAAGTATGGAATCATGCCGAAAATAAAATCCCCGAAGAGGTTGAAAATATTAACATTGAAGAAGAATGGCTGAAAATAAAACCTATCACAGAAAAACAAAACTCGGCAAAAGTTGTTGAAATTCACAAGAAAAAATCAAATACATGGAAATTTGTAGCTTCAATTGCTGCTATTCTTGTTTTGTCAATTGGTCTTTTTTCAATATTTCACAAATCACAAGAAACTATTATTGCCGGAAATACAGTTTTAGAAGCTACTTTGCCTGATAATTCTATTGTTTCATTAAATTCAGAATCAGAAATTAAATATTCTAAAAACTTTGAAGAAAACAGAGTTGTAGAACTCAACGGAGATGCGTATTTCAAAGTAGAACACGATTCAGAAAATCCATTTATTGTTAAGACAGAAAATTATTACGTAGAAGTTGTTGGAACTGAATTTTATGTTAATACAAAAGGTGATTTTGAAGTCATTGTAAACAAAGGAGTTGTTAAAGTATACAAACCTAAAAATCCTGCAGATAGTATAATTTTAAGAGCTAACGACAAAGTTCTGGAAACCGGACAAAAGATAATAACAAAAACTAATAATTTAAACCAAAATTTCATTGCTTGGAAAACAGGAAAAATAGTTTTTGAAAATGCTGATTTAGAGGAAATTGTTAAGGTTTTGGAAAGAACGTACAATGTTGAAATCGAAATTTCAAATCCGGATTATAATAAAATCCCTTTGACTGTTTCTTTTGACAATCAGAGCATTGAGTCAATTTTAAAAGTTGTAGAGGCAACAATTGAGGTAAAAATCACGAAACAAGGAGATAAAATAATTATATATTAAAAAAAAGAGCAATAGCAAACAATCTAATATTGAATATTCACTATTGCTCAAAAAGACACTAATTCGTTCTATAAATCATCGTCAATTTCTTCAACGGGTTTTCTTATTCCCATGATAATGCTACTCCATTCTTTGGCTTTCCAATAACCTTTGTCATTTCTGATAAGTCTTATTGGTCGGGGATTATCGGCGCCGTAGCATTGAACAAAAACTTTAAAATCTCCTTCTTCAACACTTCCGCTATAGTCATTTGAAGAGAAATCCATTTGAGTTGGGAAATTAAATGTGTATCCATTTTCGGGAGTTGCTCCTTTAAAATATGAGTTAACAACATAAGGATATTGACTAAGTTGACTTTTAATTCTGCTGAAATCATTAGGCATCAACTGAAACCCTTTATAAACAGAACCTGATTGTAATCTTGTTCTGTCTGCTGAAATTACAAGGCATTGAGCTCCTAATTCTGGATTCTCCTGATATATTTTCAGAGCAATAATAAACATCGTAGCTCCTCCTTCGGGAGTGTTTGCAATATTGTCACGCATTTCAAGAAATTCATCGATGGTTGTTGGCATTTTTTTGATTTCAACAACTTGTGAGTTTACGACACCAACAAAAAAGAAGGCAATAACTAAAAGAAAGGCAATTTTTTTCATAATATAAAATTTATTTTATAATTCGCATCGAAAGTATTAAAATTTTTAACTAATAAATTGTTTTTTTGACGAATGAATTCAAACATATATATGAAATATTTTAAAATAATTCTTATAATTTTAATAATAAGCACCGTTTTTTGCGACAAACTTGAAGCTCAAAATGTTTATGCGGAAAAAATAACAATTGTAGCTAAAAATCAGTCACTTAAAGATATTTTATCTGATATTTCTTCGCAGGTTAATATTAACTTTTCTTACAGTAATAAAGAAATTGACGAGAACAAAAAAACCACTCTAATTGCTAGAAATCAATCAGTTGAAAATGTAATAAAACAATTGACAAACGAACTAAACTTAAAATATACTTTTGTTGAAAAACAAGTTATATTAAAACCAAATCCGAAAACAACTGTAAAACAGGAAGAAATTCAACCTCAACAAGAGCCTCTCAAATACACTATCAGTGGTTATATAAAAGATGAAGAAACCGGCGAAGTGCTTATAGGTGCTTTGATTGTTGTAAAAAGCAAAAATTCTTCTTATGCTTCATCTTCAAATGCTTATGGTTTTTATTCTATGTCGATTCCTTCCGCAAATTATATTGCTAATTTTTCTTTTTTAGGGTACGAAAAACAATCAGAGAGCTTTCATTTAGTTGGAAATATTGAACATTCTATTTCTTTAAAAATGAATATTGAAGAGCTGAAAATCGTTACAGTCACAGAGCATGACAATTCTGATTTAACCAGAAATAATCCACTAAAAAATCAACGTATTAGTTCACTTGAGATTACAAAAAAACCTATTCTTGGCGGAGACAACGATGTAATCAAAAGTCTGCAAGCTGTTGCCGGAATTAATTTATTCGGCGAAGGTTCTGTAATATTCAATGTTAGAGGTGGTGACAAAGGGCAAAACGCAGTATTTATAGACGAAGCTCCAATTTATAATCCTTCTCATCTGCTCGGCTTTTTTTCTGCTATTGCTCCTGACGCAATTAATTCAATCAGCGTATATAAAAATGATTTTCCGATACAATATGGCGGTCGACTTTCGTCTATGATAGATATTAGAACAAAAGACGGGAACATGCACAAACTTGGCTTTGACGGAAATATCAGTCCTTTACTGAGCACCTTTTCAATTGACGGACCTCTGAAAAAAGAAAAATCTTCCTTTTTAATAACACTTCGAAAATCACATCTAAATTATCTATACAAAAAGAACATCCCTAATCTTAGCATTGATTTTTATGATTTTCACATAAAATATAATTTAAAAATAAATCGCGAAAACAGAATTTATTTCGCTCTTTATTCAGGCTACGATAATTTACAGATAAATAATTCTGCCCTTAGATGGAAAAACAACACTTTCACATTCCGTTGGAATCATCTTTTTTCTGACAAAATGTTCTCTAATTCAACTTTTTATACTAGTTCTTATAAATATTCTCTTTTCTATTCAATTCCTGATGACGTATATTGGACATCAGATGTCAAAATCGTTTCGTTCAAAAATGATTTTACTTACTACAAAAGTTCAAAACATACTATATTTTTTGGTTTTGAAACATCTATCAGAACATTTAATCCGGGTAACTTAAATTACGGAGAATACTACATAAATGCTGTCAGAGCAAGCAATGTACTAGACAATACTCTTTATTTTGGAGGAGAAATTCGTACTAAAGAAAAGTTCTCGATTAAATACGGATTGCGATTTTTAAACTGGAACAATTTTGGTCCCACAGTAATATACAATTATAACGAAAATTATCTAATAATTGACACAATTTATCAAGGTCTGCCTATTTTTAATACTTATAATAGATTTGAACCAAGAATTTCAGGAATTTGGGCTTTTTCTGAGAAATTTTCCACATCTTTTGCATACAGCCACAATGTTCAGTTTTTACAGTTTTTGTCAAATTCAATAAGCCCTTTTACAACTCTTGATGTCTGGATGCCTGCAAGTACGAACATCAAACCGCAAACAGCCGACCAGTTTTCTCTTGGTTTGTTCTTAAAATTGCCCGAAATTGAGTTTGTTTCAGAATTTTATTTAAAACAAATGAATAACCAAATTGACTTTTCAAATCAGCCGAGTTTATTCCTTAATCCTTTTATTGAAAGCCAGTTGCGATTTGGAAAAGCTTATGCTTACGGAACAGAATTTTCTTTAAAAAAGCAAAAAGGAACATTCAAATTTGTAATAAATTATTCTTATTCAAGAGCTTTCAAACAAACAAACGGAATAAATTCAAGTAATATTTATCCTGCAATGTGGGACAAACCACACAATTTTTATTCTAATTTTTCTTTTGATTTTAGCGATAGAACTTCTTTGAACCTTACTTTTGTCTATTTTTCAGGCAACAGATTCAGTTCTCCAACAGGTTTTTATTATTATCAAAACTACACTGTGCCAATTTACGAAGAAAAAAACAACGATAAATTACCTGATTATCACAGACTTGATGTGGCTTTCAAATGGCGATTGAACAAAAGAAATGAGAATCGATTTGAACATTTTCTTACTTTCTCAATTTATAATTTTTACGGGCACAAAAATGTTATTGCAGTAAACTTTAATCAAATAGAAACAGCAAATGGAGAATTTTTAATTCCAACTAATTATGTAACAGAAAACGAAATTGAACCAAGTTCAATGTCTTTGTTGGGTTTTGTACCGTCTGTTTCGTATCAATTTAAATTTAGGTAGAAAAAAGAGCGAATATTTCTAAAAAATCAAACAAATGAAAAAGTCAACATTTATAATATTTATTTTAACATTATTTTCGTGCGAAAAAGCTATTGATTGGAAATTTTATCCTTCCGAAAATCAATATATTGTAGTTGAGTCGATAATTACCAACGAAAATTCCAACAAAGAAGTGAAAATTAATTATTCTGCTCAAAATTTAAACGAAAAGCCACAACCTGTTTTTGGTGCAGAAGTTATAGTATCCGATGGATTTAATGAATATACTTTCACAGAAGCAGACTCAGGTATTTATATATCTGACAATAAGCTTGTTGCGGTAGTTAATAGAATTTATACTCTAACAATTATTATTGAAGAGAAAACATATACAGCCGTTTCGGCGATGGTTCCCGTAAATGACTTTGAACCAATTTCATACAGTTATACTGATGATAGTTCATGTCGTTTTTCTTCAACTCCTTCACAATTTTTGCCTGATGAAAATTCAATGTACAAAATAACAATTGATTACTCAAATTTGCCTGAATATACAGATTCTTCTTATTATCAAACACATAAAATAGTATATTATTATTCTCTTTCCTCGATAGATGTGCCTGAAATATTTGCTCCCGATGCAGAAAAATTAACTTTCCCTAGAGGTTCAATTATAACAGAACGCAAATATTCTTTAACACCACAACATGCTGATTTTATGCGTTCTATGTTGCTTGAAACAAGTTGGAGAGGCGGAGTGTTTGATGTAGAACACGGTAATGTAACAACAAATTTATCCGAAGGTGCATTAGGATATTTTGGGGCTTGTTCTGTTATCCAAAAATCATTTGTAGCAGAATAAAACTACGTATAAATACTAACGTTTAAGCCTTTTTACTTAGTCATAATTTACGGTTTTTAGCTGTTTAAATTCCAGAAAATCTACGATAATTTTGCTTTAAATTTTAAACTTTAAAAAATGAAGCGTTATTGTATATTTGGCTTACTTATTTTTCTAGGATTTTATGCCAATGCCCAATTTCAAATTAGTTCCGAAATTAGAGATAGATTTGAGTTTCGAGATGGTTATAAAAAACTCACAACAGTCGACCAATTAACCTCTTCGTCGATTTCACAAAGAACCAGGCTTTCGTTTCAATATTCCACCGATAACATTAAATTAGTCTTTTCGCCACAAGATGTTAGGATTTGGGGTGATGAACAATTATTTAGTTCGACAGGAGTTTACGGAGATGATTATTCTTTAAGTTTATTCGAAGGTTATGCTGAATTTGCAATTTCACAAAAAATATGGCTTTCAGCAGGCCGCCAACAATTAAAATACGATAATCAGCGGATTTTAGCTGCCAGAAACTGGAATCAAAATGGAATTGCTTATGATGCAGTTGTCTTAAAATTTCAGGATAAAAATTGGAATGCCCATATAGGAAGTTCTTGGAATAGTATAAACCAAAACAACAACCTATATCCGAACGATAAATTAAAAACATTAAATTTCTTGTGGATAAATAAAAAATTGAATGACAAATCCAATGTTTCATTTGTTCATATTGCTTCAGGTGTAACAGAAACAGATTCAACAAATGTTATATTTTTCAAACAGACAACAGGATTATTCGTTGATTTGACTTTGAATAAAATAAAATTCCAAGGTGATGGCTTTTATCAATATGGACAAAACAATACCGGACAGAATATAAGTGCATTCTTATTTGATGCTGATGTGGCATTTGAACTCGGAAAATTTACGCCTCATTTGGGAATTGGTTATTTGTCGGGTGATAAAAATTTAAGTGACAACACAGATTGTCTGTTCGATGTTTTATACGGAGCCAGACATAAATATTTTGGCTATATCGACTACTTTTCAGATTTTACAAAAAACACAAAACAAGGCGGATTAGTTGATTATTACTGTGTTTTAGCTTTTAAATTTTCCAAAAAAAACCAATTGGAAAATACAGTCCATTATTTTCAGTTATCTCAATCAAATTCTGCAACTCCATTGAATAAAGATTTAGGTTTTGAAAACGATTTTATATTAAAATATAAATTTAATGAATGGGGAGACTTAAATTGCGGATATTCATTTTTTGTCCCAACGTCAAACAGTTTGGAAACAATTCAGAATGTTTCTAATCCGAAGTTTTCGCAATTTGTTTATATTCAATTAACAATTTCTCCAATAATATTTGAAAAAAAATCAGAATAAAAAAATATAATTATGAAAAAATCTATTCTATGTTTAATGCTGATAACAGCAATCTTTTTATCATCGTGTGTTTCAGATGAAAAAAAAGAACAAACAATAAGTTTATCTGGAGCTTTTGCTCTCTATCCGATGGTTGTCAAATGGTCTGAAGAATATCAAAAGGAGAATCCCGATATCAGATTTAATATTTCTGCCGGCGGAGCAGGAAAAGGAATTGCCGACGCAATGGCAGAAACTGTTGATTTAGGCATGTTTTCCCGCACAATTTCAGATGAAGAAAAAGAAAAAGGTGTTTGGTGGATTGGTGTATGTAAAGATGCCGTAATCCCAACTATCAGCTGTGATAATCCATATCTGAATATTTTACTAACCAGAGGAGTAACGCAAAAAGAATTTAAAGCTATCTATATTGACGGTACTATAAAAACTTGGGGAGAATTATTGGGTACAGATGATAAAACAAGTATTGTTGTTTATACACGTTCCGATGCGTGCGGAGCAGCAGGTATTTGGGCTGAATTTTTAGGCGAAGTTCAAGAAGATTTAATTGGAGTTGGTGTATATGGAGACCCCGGTTTAGCAGATGTTGTGATAAAAGACAACACAGGAATAGCATACAACAACACAGCTTATGTTTATGATATTAAAACAGGAAAAAAACGACCAGGAATAGAAGTTATACCTATTGATATAAACAACAATGGCAAAATAGACCCAGAAGAGAATTTTTACGACAATTTTGAAGACGTTTTAAAAGCCATAGCAGAAGGAGATTATCCTTCGCCACCAGCTAGAGAATTGTATTTAGTTGCAAATGGCAAGCCCGAAAAAAAATCAACTATTAAATTTATGAAATGGATTCTTACTGATGGGCAAAAATTCATAAAAGAAGCCGGATTTGTACCTTTAAAGCAAGAACAGATTGATGTATACATAGAAAAATTGGAAAAATAATGATTTTACAAAGGAAAATATTCGATAAAATATCCAATTATTGGATGAAAATATGTTTGGCAATAATACTGGTGTTTCCATTTGTTATAATAATTGCTCTTTACATAAAATCAATTCCTTTAATGTCAGAAATATCTGTTTGGAAATTAATTTTTTCATCAGAATGGTCTCCAATGAAAGGAAATTTCGGATTTTGGCCTTTTATAGTCAGTTCAATTTATGTTACATTTTTATCTTTTATTTTTGCTGCTCCTGTTTGTTTCTTTTCTGCTATTTATCTTACACAATATGCTTCTAAAAGATTAATTAATTTTATGCATCCGGTAATTGATATTCTTGCCGGTTTGCCATCAGTTATATATGGAGTGTGGGGAATATTAGTTGTTGTTCCTTTTGTCGGAAAATTTATTGCACCTGCATTTGGAATATCAAGTTCTGGTTATACAATTCTTGCAGGAGGGATAGTTTTAGCAATTATGTGTGTGCCTTATATGTTGAATATGCTTATCGAATCTTTTAAAAGTGTACCGATAGAACTTAAAGAAGCATCATTGTCATTAGGAGCAACTTATTGGGAATCAATTAAAAAAGTTATTGTAAGAAAAAGCTTTCCCGGTATTTTTTCCTCATTCGGACTTGGAATTACAAAAGCATTTGGAGAAACAATTGCAGTGATGATGGTTGTCGGAAACATGGTTCAATTGAAGTTTAATCCACTGGAAGCCGGTTACCCTTTGCCGGCTTTGATTGCAAATAATTACGGTGAAATGCTTTCGATACCAAAATATGATGCAGCGTTAATGTTTGCAGCTTTGCTACTTTTAGTTATAATACTGATAATCAACATGTTTTTTAGATATTTTATTCATAAATCTCAAACAAAATGAAGATAAGAAAAAAACGGGAAGGACTATTTTTTAAGTATTTATCAGCCTTTGCAACATACTCACTGATTGGTATTTTAGGTTTTATTATTGTTATAATTTTTGTGAAAGGATTTGGTGCTTTATCGTTGGATATGATAATAAAAACACCCAAAGGAGGATATTATTATGGAGGTGAAGGTGGCGTTTTGAATGCAATTATGGGTTCGTTATATATTGGTATTGGAGCTACTATTATTGCTGTATTTCTCGGAATGCCAACAGCATTATATATCAATGTTAATCTTGTTAAACATCGCAAAACTCAAAGTACAATCAGATTTTTTTTAGATGCATTATGGGGGATTCCATCAATAGTTTACGGAGCTTTTGGTTTTGCATTAATGCTGTTTTTAGGAATGAATGCTTCGCTTTTGGCTGGAATTATTACCGTATCATTTTTAATTACTCCTATCATAATAAGAACTTTTGACGAAGTTTTGTCGACTATACCAAAAGAACTTCAGGAATCAGCATTAGCAATAGGTTCAACCAGATCTGAAACAGCATTTAGAATTATGTTCAAACAAGGATTTTCCGGCTTTATTACAGCAGTATTATTGGGCTTTGGTAGAGGAATTGGCGATGCCGCCTCAGTATTATTTACAGCAGGATATACTGATTTAGTACCGGCTAATTTTGATGAACCGGCAGCAACTTTACCATTAGCAATATTTTTTCAATTATCATCTCCAATTCCGGAAGTGCGGGAACGAGCATTTACTGCGGCAACAATATTGACAGTCATTATTTTGATAATAAGTCTTGCTGCACGACGATTTTCAAAAAAATATGTAAAAACAATTTAACACAAACAAAATGGATACAACATTTATTGATGAAGTTGTTATTGACAATTTCAAACAAAGGACAAAACAAAAAAAAGACAAAACAATGCTAACCATTAGCAACTTAGATGTTTACGTAGAAAACCATCAAATCTTGCAGAATATTAGTTTAAAGATTCCCAAAAATAAAATAACCGTACTTTTAGGACCTTCGGGCTGTGGCAAAACAACATTATTAAAATGCATGAACCGATTAACAGACTTATACAAAGAGTTGAAAGTTACAGGAGAAGTTTTTATAGAAAATGATGAAATATTAAACGGAGATGTTAGTCTGCCTGATATCAGACAAAAAATGGGACTTTTGTCGCAAAAACCGTATCCGTTGCCAATGTCGATATACAAAAATGTAGCTTATGGTGTTAAATTAAAAGGTGTAAAAGATAAATCACTAATTGACTTTTATGTTCATAGAAATTTGAAAGAAGTAGGACTTTGGGAAGAGGTAAAAGATCGCTTGCACAGTTCACCAACATGCTTGTCTATCGGACAACAACAAAGACTCTGTCTGGCAAGAGGCTTAGCTGTAAAACCAAGAATTATTCTTGCAGACGAACCAACATCGGCTCTTGATCCGACTTCAAGTAAAATTATTGAAAATTTATTTAAAAAGATGAAAGAAGACTACACAATAGTTCTTGTTACTCATGTTCTTAGGCAAGCCATGCGTTTAGCCGATTATGTTGTATTTATGCATTACGGCAAAATAATAGAACAAGGGAAGCCCGAAGACATGTTTGAAAACCCTCAGACACCAGAGTTTAAAGAGTATTTAATTAATGGAAATTAGTTAAATATCTCTTTCGAGATATTCTGAATAGTCTTTTAAAATAGGTTTATAATCTTTATTGAGCAAATGCGATGAAATCATAAAATCTGCTGTTGCTCTGTTGCAAGCAGTTGGAATATTATATAAAGCTGATATTCTTAAAAGAGCTTTAACGTCAACATCGTGAGGTTGCGGAGTCATCGGATCCCATAAAAAAATGAACATGTCTATTTTACCTTCAGCAATTAGAGCGCCTAGTTGCTGGTCGCCACCAAGCGGACCTGATTTTAATTTAATAATTTCAAATTTGTGCCCTTTGCCTTGTTTGTTTTTTAGCGCTTCTTCAACTAATTTTCCGGTAGTTCCTGTACAGTATAATCTGTGAGAAATAAGTTCTTCCCAGTTCCATTTTACCCAGTCAATTAAATCGGGTTTTCTGTTGTCGTGAGCAACTAATGCAATGTTTTTCATAAATAAAATTTAGTTTGCTAAAATAAACAATTAGTAGACCTAAAATCCAATAAAGTATAAAATTAACGATAATTTCACATTCTCCCTTTCAATCTTATAGAATCTGTTGTTTTTTATAATGAAGTTTTCAAAAATCGTAACATTCAGAAATACAAAAACATCCACAAAAAAAGCAACTTTATAAACAAGTTGCTTAGTGTTATTAAAAAAGAATTTCATTAGTTCAACTGAGGATCTTCGGGGACAAGTGTCCACATTTTATATTTTTCTTCAAGTTGGTTTATTTGATTTCTCCAAATATTATTATCAGGTTTAAGAACTTCCTGTATCTTTATGTTTTTAACAAGCCAATAATTCGCTTTTATTTCATTCTCTAGTTGCCCAGCAGACCAGCCGGAATATCCACTAAAAAAACGCACTTTGTCTGTTTTAATAATTTCAGTAATGACTAATTCTCTAAGATGTTCATAATCGCCGCCCATAAACAATCCGGGTAGAATTTCCACGCTTTTATTTACTATCATTTCATTAGCTGAATACAGAAAAAAAATCTGATCCTGAGAAACAGGACCTCCATAAGAAATATGCAACTCTGTGCCGAGAAACTCCTGCTTAACAGCCTTTTTCAAATTAGGATTATCAATAAATTTATTCAACACAAAGCCCATAGCTCCTTCTGAGTTATATTCTGTTAACAAAATCACAGAACGTTTAAACATTGTGTCATCTAAAAAAGGTTCGGAAATTAAAATCCTTCCTTTTTTCGGCTTGATGTTGTTTGTTTCTAAATTAAATATGTCAAAAACATTAGGTTCCAAAGTATTGTTGATTTATATTTCGGGGTAAAAATACAATTTTCCTGAATAAAAAAAATTAATTTTAGAATTTTTATCAGATAGTTAACCCGAATTATTCACATAATTCGGTAGTTTTAAAGTTAAATGTTTAAAGTTCATAAAGTTACATGGAATTTGTGTTTTTTGATTAGCCCAAATTTGGGCTATTAAATTTGAATAAAAAATCAACATAAACTTTTGACTTTCAACTTTATAAACTTTCAA
>JAFGUD010000134.1 GCA_016938685.1 Bacteroidales bacterium
GTGCGGGCTTTGCAGCCCGTATCGTATCCCTTAAACGGGGATACGACCGCAACGCGCAATCCCCAACGACTTTTTACTGCAACCGTTAGCCATTATTGGGGAAAACGTCCAACTTTATCACGGAAATATGGAATTTAAAAGTTGTTTGACTCTTAATTCTGAAAATTAAATTTCATCTATGAAAAACTTATCTTTTTTCCTTTTAATAATAATATTTGCATTTTTTTTCTCATGCAACGAAAAGGAAAAATTACCGACAAATGACAGGACTGAAATAGATTATTCACTAATTGATAGTATTGAAAATGAATTATTAAAAGCTTATTCTGACTCGAATTTTGAAGCCTTAAATAATTTGTTCACTGGATTTTGCAAACAACAAAAACCAAATGATACCAGTTTAATGGAATCTCAATTAGAAAAAGATATCTATAAAATATTCCAATTAGTTTTTAATCCTAACAAACTTGAATTTCTAAGTGACTCTTTGTTTAAATCAACACATTATAAAAATGTAGACTTTTATATAATTCAGTCGAAAATCAAATATTATTTGGAGGATGGTATTAAAAAAGAAATATGGTATGATAGCATGCCAGCAATATGGAATTTTAAACCAATTCTGGAATTAAAAAATAATAGAAAATACTTTTATCTAACTCCAGAAATTGATTCAGCAATGAATAGATTTCTTGATTTTCAGGACTACCCAATTGGAGAAAAAAATTTAATGGACCCTGCATTACCAAGAATGGAAACAAGAAAAAGATTTGAATTCATTAATAAATTTGTAAAAATAAAATATGGACATTGGGGTGGTTATTGGCATTTAGAAACCCATCCGGAAATTGAGGTAATTCAATTCACACAGAAAAGAAATTATGCTTATGTAAGTTATAGAATTCAATATACTTTTTGGGTTGCAGAAGTTTATAAGAAGAATGGAAAATGGATTATTATGAAAATTAAACCAAATGGTGCTGAATAAGGAACAACAATGGCTAACACGCGTTATAAAACATAAGGGAGACAGTGGTTTACGAAACTTTCGCAGCTCTACTCTACCCCGCCAAAACTACGTTTTGACGGTTTTACAAAAAATATTAACTTCGGTGCTAAACGTAGTTTTGACTACTTAGCGGTTAGATAATGAAGTGCATTAAAGCCCTTACGTTTCATACCGCCACCGTTAGTGGCAATAGCTCCAGGCGTGAAATATATTCAATTATGCTAACTTAATCATGCTATTACTTTTGTCGATTTGTATAAAAA
>JAFGUD010000135.1 GCA_016938685.1 Bacteroidales bacterium
CCTTTTTCTTTATTACCCATTATAAATTCATATACTTCTTTGTTTTTCAGGTCTTTTTCTTTTTGGCTGTCTTTATCAAATTTGAAACGTTCTGCAAACCGTTTCAGGTAATAGGCGGTATTCCATATATAGCTGTAATCTAATTTTTCTTTTTTACCTTTTTCTAAGTTTTTTTCATTCTCTTTTTTCATATTTGCAAACAACATAAGTTTATGCAAAATTCCTTTTGATAAATTGTTTTCAGAAATATATTTTATAAATTGTTCTTTGTATGTTTTTACAGTTTTAAATTCGGTTTCCCAATTAATTGTTTCTCCAAAAAAGGTTAAAGCATTTTTATCTTTATCGTCAAAAGGTTTTTCTTTCGGATATTTTTTAGATGCACTTTCGGCTTCTCCGGCAAGGTCGGCAGCTTTTGCAATAGGAAATTTCTCGTGGACAAACGAAATCCCGCCTGAAATTCCGATTTCCTTTCTTTGAGAATATTCGGCAAATTCTTTGCGTACAAGTTCGGCAAATTCAATTGTTTTATCCCAACGCCCTACAACAAATAAATCATCACCACCGGAATAAAGTATGTTTAGCCAATCTTTGAATTGATAAACAGGATATTTATGCTCGTCAAATTTATCGTTCCCGTTTTCGTCTTTTTCTATATAATTATCTCTCAAATCATTCAAATAACCGCTAAAAAATAAATCTAAATGAAACGAAAGTGTAGAAAAAGCACTAAAACTCATTCTGTCTTTTGTATTTGGCTGGTCATCAAATTTTTTAAACCCTTCAATGAAAATTTTACCAAGATTATCGATATCCATTCTTAAAATGCCGAGCAAAGAATTTTCTCCATTATCAGTTTTGGCTAAATCTTGAAATGTTTTTTCCTTGCCTTTTAATATTTTTGTTTTTCCATTTTCTTCAATTATTTTGCTAAAATCAGCTTGTTTATTTCCTCCGTAGAATTGAAAACCATAAGAAACATTCAAACCGTCGATATGTTTTTGTAGAAAATCGGTATCGTTTATATATTGAATATGGCAAAAATCGGCAGATGTTATTTTTCGTGTTTCTTTTTCAATTTCTTTTTCGTCAAACAGATAAAAATTTGTATCAAGTATTTTTATTGAAGTAGATTTTTTATCTAAAAAAGTATTTTTTTCAATAAGGTTTTTATTTGATGATAGAATAAAATCAGCATCTTTTAGTTTTTTGCCGAGTTCGGTTTGTTCGAGAACTTCTTTTGTTGTATATTTTCTTTCTACATTACTATCTTTTTTAACATCTTCTTCATTATAAACAACAGAATTATTTTCATTAAGTTCTTCGCCTGTAACTGCACATATTTCTACATTTCCTCCAACAGTTAATTTTGGATTTTTTTCATCAAAAAATTCAATAAAATTATTCTCCAATAAAGATTTAAATTTTTGTTCTTTTTGTTTCGTAATTTTATCTGCCAGAAGTTTCCAAAGGTCTTTAAGTTGTTTACGTTCTTGTTTGAAATCTTCTATTTCAAGCCAATGTTCTTTTTTTGCATAATTGTTTCTGTATGCAAAAGGAACACAAGCAAGATTTATTGACAATTTACCTTTGTGCAAATCCCAAAGTTCTCGTTCTACTTCTTTTTTAATTACATCAATAGCCAGTTTTACTTTTCTTGTGTTTGGTAATAGCAAATAAAATTTTCCGCCCGAAGCATAAAGGACATGTGCCGATTTTGCTCTTATTTCAGAATTATTTTTAAACTTATCGAGCATAGCCTCAGCCAAAAGTTGCAAATAAAACGAGCGTCCTTTTAGGCTTTTTGCAGCTTTACTACTTGCAATATCGTAAATAAAACTCTGAATACCCGACAAATC
>JAFGUD010000136.1 GCA_016938685.1 Bacteroidales bacterium
TCATTTCTAGTGGAAGTCACTGCCTGTCTGCTTATTTCCGATGTTTTTGTACCGTATAATTAGATTTTAAAATTTGTAAGCAAATCTTATGAGTTTCCCGGCGAATGTGTCTGCAAAAATGGCACGTCGTCCTGATTGCCACAATAGAAGATATCCCGAATTTTCAATTCGAGGATTACAATTCTAAGCCTTTGTCTGCGTGCCTTGCCAAAGACAAGAATTGTTAGAATAGATATTCCTAAGTGTTCAGAATGTGTTTCGTACTTAATTATCAAAAAGCCATCGTAAAACCTGTCAGCATTTCAAAGTTCCGTTTCTCTACACTCCGAAAAGCTTCCTGTAGGTTTTACTCCTATAAACCGTAAGTAAATCCCTCTCTCGTGCCTCACTCGGTTTTTACTTACAGTTTATCGCCCTCGCTCTTTGCGCATCGTATTTAATATTTTCTGAACACTAAGGACTATCACTATTGCTGGCTATCAGTACGCCGTGCCTTGATAAAAGCAGAACATACGCGAAAAACTCATAAGATGCATTATGGAAAATTTTAAAAAAATAAGAATTATGTACAAAAAACAAGAAATAAGCAGACAGTCAGTTCCAAAAATTATTAAAAATGAACTCCGCTCTAAATCTTTAATCTGCATAAGTGCAAAAGCAAAAACAAATCAAATTGTAATTAAAAAACAATCAATTATTAACTAATAAAAATCGAGTTATGAAATATCAAATCCATATTTTTTACTCAGGCGAAATAAAACATTTTAAAAGTGCTAAAAGGTTTCAACAGCTAGTTGACACATTAGACAAATTTGGCTTTCTATATTGTGTCTATATCGACGGAATACGTGATGAAACCTATGAAAATCAATAAGTCAAATTATCATAAAAAACAATCATTTATTAACCTTTAAATTTAATTATTATGAGTACAGTAGTAGAAAAAAGAGTGACTGAAAAAGCATCTTCAAAAGATGCAGTTATTAACTCAATTAGCATCAAAGCTATTGAAAACAACGTCAAAGGCGAAAAGACAGAAAAGCAGCCTAAAGAAGTTGAGAAAAAAGCAATTTCGCCAGTGCCTGAAATTGTGCAACCTTTATTAACTCTGGAACAGAAAATCGAGAGAATCGAAAATCTAAAAACGCTAATCGAGAAAAGAGAAAAACTCGAGGCAAGCCGAAAAAAACTAAATTCTTTCGTTGTGGGAGCTAACCAATTTAGCGAAAACATTGTTTTGACTGATGAAAACGGCAACAGTTTTAGAACCTCTAATTCAGAAGTTTTTACAAAAGTGGTGGACACAATCAAAAACACTCTTATTGCTAAAATTAGCGAAATAGAACAGCAAATTGAGTTTTAAAACTTCGGGTATCCGTTAGCCAACGGATACCCATAATTTTTACCATTATGAGAAA
>JAFGUD010000137.1 GCA_016938685.1 Bacteroidales bacterium
AGCATTATATATTTTGCAACACCATAGTCAATTAATCAAAGAGGTATTATTTTCTAAGCAAGTTGATAAGAAAATTTTTAGTCAATTCGCAAAGTTAAATAAGCCAATTACAGTTGTTGATAACAAAAAAGCACAAAGTTTAGCACAAGGTGGGAATCATCAAGGGTTCTTTTTAGATATTGAGCCTATTGAATTTCTTCCAGTGAAATCTGTGAAAAATCTAAATTCAATACTTGTTCTTGATGAAATAACTGATGTGGGAAATATTGGAGCTATTACCCGTACTGCGTATTCGTTTGGGTATGAGGCAATCATATTAACTGGAATTCAAAATATCAATACTTCTGCTGTTATAAGAAGCAGTAGTGGTGCAGCATTGGATATTCCAATTATAATTACAAAAAACTGTTTTGATTTAGTAAATGAACTAAAACAATATGGTTTTTCTTTGTATGGTGCCCATATGCAAGGAATTGATTTAGAGGAAATAAAAAAAGTAGATTCAAAATTTGCTTTGATTATGGGAAGTGAAGGTAGAGGATTGCATCCAAAGTTACAACAAAAACTTGATACAAAAGTTTCAATAGCTATGAATAATGAATTTGATTCACTTAATGTTTCAGTAGCTGCTGGAATACTTATGTATTCTTTAGGAAAGAAAAGATGTTAAAAAAATTACTATTTGTTTTTATACTTTGCATACCGTTGTTACATGCGGATTTATTAGAAGATAAACTTAAAAACCTTATGGGTGAAGATGATTATTTGATTAATAAAAATCTTGTAAGTGTCCTTTTTAAAAAACGTTCAAATTTTTATAAAACTGAAGATACACTTGATGTAAATAGCATTGTAAATACTTTAAAAACAAATGGACTTTTAAAACTCACTTTAAACCATCCAGAATATCTTGAAGTACAATTTATCACCAAAAGTGAACCAATCAAAACAATAAAACTAGTAAATGAATTTTTTAAAGACTTAGGATATTATCACTTTTATACCTCAAGAATCAATCACGCAAAAGATTCGCAAACTATTTTTAATATTCGTTTAAAAACTCAAGCAATTATTGACCCTACACTTTTATTG
>JAFGUD010000001.1 GCA_016938685.1 Bacteroidales bacterium
CGCATAACTTTAAATGATAAGACTATGAAAAAGAAGAATGGAAATAACAATTTTGAAAATGTGAGTAACGAAAAACAAAACTCACTCACCTCCGGAATCCGCATAGGGTTGAATGAAAATCTTCCGGTTGTCAGGCAAAAATTTATAAAAATCAACGAAGTTGAATATTCAACAGATTTCAACTTTTTTGTTCAGAATCAGGTACACGTAATTGTGAGTATCAATAAAACCTGTTCGATTTGTAGTTCTGTTGAAAATCGGGTCTTCTGGAAAGGTCCAAGACTTGACGAAGATGCCATATTTGTTTTGATTAAAGCTATTCATAAAGATATTATTTCCTTCCGATATGGAGGTGAATTGGTATTCTAATACAAACAAAGTGATTAATCTGCAATTTTATAGCAAGAATGGATTTGCATATAAAAAGACAAAATGGTTTGAATTTCTTGTCTTCATTTTTTATCTTGTGTCCAAAACGCTGAATACAAAAGAATTAATTCATCAAAAGTACTGGATTATTGTTAATTCTTTGGCGTGGTTTTTGAATTATTGCCATGTAATTTTAATTGGAATAGAAGTTTTTCCCGGTGCTGAAAAAGAACTATTTATAGAGAATAAAAGCAATGCAAATAGAAATGAAATAAGAATAACAATTATTAAACTCTTAACCATCCCATCATGAAAAGAATTATCAATAATTTCCCAATACGATGGCTCTTCAGACTTTTAATAGTTGTTTTTGCATCGTACGTTACCGGATTAAGTTTTTGGTGGTGTTTATTGGCCTTATTGGGCATTATGTTTCTTATTGAATTTGCAAAAAATATGATTGTTGTAATCCTTGGTATTATAATAGTAATCGGTGTATCATTGGCAATGTTTTTTGGATTATTGGCCTTATAGAATTTTTAAACCATAAACAAAGTTAAATTTTGAAATTATTTTATTGAAGGATGTCTCTCTCTTCTTTTTCCTACAAAAGCCCAGAAAATAAGGTAAAAAGTCAGTATGCAGAAATAACCTTCGGGAATTTTCCAGTCTGTTATTCAAACTAAATCAAAATATTGTCAAAAAAGAAAAGGCAACTCAATAGTTGCCTTTTAAAATGTTAACCCCCAAACACACGATAAGTCAGGATGACCTATCACTTACAATAATACTAAAAATATATTTCTTGTCAAAAAATTTGAATCACTCCTTAACCGAACTGGCGCTTGCCAAATCCCCGTTTTTAATAACCAACCGCTGGTGCCTGCCACCGTTCTTCTCAAATAACTCGACAACCAATTGCTTTTTATCTGGAATGGTAAATTTTTTGAACGCAAAAACGGTGCTTTCTGCCTCATTACGCATTACTGATGTTATATTATTATAGGCCCGAACAGGTTTGATGATGGTTTCCTGGATGGCTGTCCGTTTAACGACTTTTTTATCGACAATTTTGAAAACCAGGAAGTCAATATCAAAAGGAATGTCAGATGTGTTTTTGATTTCAGTATGTAAAAACAATAACCCGTTGTAGCTGAATATTCCCTGAAG
>JAFGUD010000138.1 GCA_016938685.1 Bacteroidales bacterium
TAATGCACATGCAACAATAGAACCAAAAGTTGGAATATAATTCATTATAAATACAATAAATGCCCATATTCCTGCAAATTCCAATCCCAAATAATGCAACCATACATAAGAAAGAATACCGGTTGCAGCAGAAACAAAAGTCTTCATAAACATATATTTTTTCATATTTTCATCAATGCTGGTAAGAATGTAACGCGTCTTTTTGGACTGAGTTTTATTTGGGAACAGGGCACTAAATTTTTTACCAAAAGTGCTTTGTTCAATAAACATAAAGAATATGTAAATCAAAACCATACCGGTTGTTGTTACTATTCCGGCTGCCGAAGAACTGATATTTGTAATAATGTTCGACATATTTGGCAAATTTTCTGGGTTAAAGGTAAATCCAAAGAATCCAGATAAATAATCACCCAACAAAATCAATTTTTGTTGAATTTCCGGCAGTGCTGCCATTAATTCAGAAAACATAGGTCTGATTTGAGTTATAAATAAATATGTCAGTCCGCCAAAAGTTATCACTGCCAAAATTTTGGACACCCAATCAAAAATCTTGGATGGTATTTTTGATTTATTTTTTTCAATTATTTTAAATGGCATTACTTTTCTGTAATATGCTGAAATCGCATTAACTAAATACCAAATAAAAGCAGCGACCAATATAGGTATAAAAATAGATCGTCCCAACCAAAGAACAAAAACTGTGCCTACAAATAAAATTAAACCGTTCATATTATTATCCTGTTTTTATTACAGTTTTATTTTTTAACATTATCAGTTATTTGAACTGTTTCATATTGCATTGATACATTGCCTTTGTTTGGCGAAAATATCAAAAATCCTGCTAATGTCAGAATAATTGTAATGTTCATAACCCAAACAAAAGTTGAAAATGCACCACCAATTGATTTTTGAAACTTTTCTAAACCAGTGCTCCATACCCATACACTAAATACCAACGTAAATAATATAGTCAGTGTGCTGGAATATGTATCAAAGAACAATCCGGATAAAATCGTAACTATCAGAAACACTATCATAGTGTTAATAGGTTTTGAAATAACCCAGTCTGTAAATCTGGAGTACCATTTTGTTTTAATATCAATAGAGCTTTTTGTTTTTTTATCTTCTGGTAAAAGATAATTAGAAACCCAAAACATTGAAAACATAAAAGGCATAGATAAAATAATTTTCCATTTTGGTACACCCATTGAAACTGCGCGA
>JAFGUD010000139.1 GCA_016938685.1 Bacteroidales bacterium
GGCACTTAATCAAATTTTTTAACACTTTTTTTTCAATAATTTCATTGATTTTCAGGTATTTATAAAAAAAATTAACGAACTATTGTTGATATAACAAACAATAAAAGACATCAAGAATTGAAAATTCCGAAGGATTTTGAATAAAATTAATAAAACAAAAAATTTAATTTATTTTTCAAAATATTTTATATTTTAGCAAAAAAAAAATTGATTGAATTATTCAAATACAGCTTTTCGTTATCAAACATAATTCCTTCTATTCTTTTAGTTCTGATATTAGTATATTGGGGTACGGTTTTTATTGGATTACTTGATTTAAATTCGTTTGATTTTGATATTGATACTGATGTAGATATCGATGTAGATGTTGACGTTGATGTAGATATTGACACTCACATTGACATCGACACACATGTTGAAACCGGTTCTGATTTTGACATGCATTCTGAAGTTGATGCAAGCGGAGGACATATTGGAGAGCCAAATTTTTTCATTAAATCTCTTCTGTATTTTAATATTGGGAAAATGCCTTTTATGGCGTTTTTAAGTATATTATCGCTTCCATTATGGTCTATAACTATTCTAACAAATTATTATTTAGGTATAGAAAATTTCTTTATATCAATTTTGCTTTTTATACCTGTTTTCTTTGTAAGTATGTTTTTAGCAAAATTTTTAAGTAATCCAATAGCTAAAATGTTTCAAAAAATTGATGCTCATTCCGGTGTGGCTGAAAAATTTCATGGAAAAACAGCATTGGTTAGAATTACTTTAAGTGAAGACTCCGATGGACAAATTGAAATTGTACGAAATGGAGCTACTGCTTATTTAACAGCCCGTTCAACTAAAGGAACAATTGAAGCGGGTCAGGAAGTTTTAATAATTGATTACTTAAAAGAAGAAAAATATTACATTGTTGAACCATATAATTAAAAATTAAAAAAATGATTAACACAATTCTTTTTATTGGATATGTTCCGGTGGTAATAATAGGCATTTTTGCTATTATTATAATCGGTTTTGCAGCATTAATTATAAAATGGTATAAAAAACCAATTCATGGTAAAGCTCTCGTGCGTTCGGGACAAGGGGGTACAAAAATTGTTTTTGAAAAAGGTTTTTTTGTAATTCCTGTATTGCACCGTTTAGAAGTGATGGACATCACCCTAAAAACAATTGACATTAGCAGAATTGGTGAAGATGGATTAATTTGTAAAGATAATGTTAGAGCAGATATTAAAGTTACATTTTTTGTAAGAGTTAATAATACTTTTGAACATGCTAAAGATGTTGCCTTATCAATTGGTTGCGAAAGAGCATCTGCAAAAGAAACCTTAGAGAATTTATTTGAAGCGAAATTTTCCGAAGCACTTAAAACTGTTGGTAAACGCTTCGATTTTGTTGATTTATATAACGAAAGAGACGAGTTCAGACGCCAAATTGTTGCACTAATCGGGAAAAATCTTAACGGTTATTTGTTCGATGACTGTGCAATTGACTATTTAGAGCAAACTCCGCTCGAAGCAATGAAAGAACGAAATATTTTAGATGCCGAAGGTATCAAAAAAATCATTGAACTTACATCAGCTCAACAAATTAAAGCCAATTTAATTCAGAGAGAAAAAGAAAAAACAATTAAAAAGCAAGATGTTGAAGCAAGAGAAATCACTTTAACTTATGAACGTCAACTTGCTGAAAAAGAAGAAACTCAAAAAAGAGAAATAGCAAATATTAGAGATACAGAAGCTGCTACAACTATAAAAGTTGCGCAAACTCAACTTGAAATATCTGAAAAATCAAAAATTGCAGCACAAGAAGCCATTGAAATAGCTCAACAAAATAAAGAAAAAGAAGTTATTATTGCTCAATGGAATAAAGAAAAAGTAAACGCAGTTGAATTAGAAATAATGGAACGCGAAAGAATGCTTGAACTCACTAAACGAGAGAAAGTAGTTGCGTTGGCCGAAATTGAAAAAAACAAAGAAATTGAGCTTGAAAGAGCTAAAATTCAGGAAATTATTCGTGAAAGAGTAAAAGTTGAAAAAGATGTTGTTGTTGAAGAACAAAAAATTAAAGATACCGAAGAATTTGCAACAGCAGAACGTAAAAAACGGGTTGCGATTATTAGTGCCGAAGAAATTGCAGAACAAGCTCTTGTGACAAAAATAAAAAATGCAGAAGCTCATAGAACAGCAACCCAAATTAATGGAGAAGCTCAAAAAATTTCAGCAGAATTTAATGCAAAACAAAAAATAATTGAAGCAGAAACCTCTTTTGCCGCTGCCGGAAAAGAATCAGAAGCAATCAAAACACTTGCCGAAGCAGAAGCCGCAAAAGAATCAGCTCTT
The DNA here is from genome assembly GCA_016938685.1 of Bacteroidales bacterium. Lineage (GTDB taxonomy): Bacteria > Bacteroidota > Bacteroidia > Bacteroidales > JAFGUD01 > JAFGUD01. Next base: position 2,349 of record JAFGUD010000139.1, read on the forward strand.
GGAAAAGCTGAAGCACAAGTTATTGAAGCAAAAGCTATAGCAATGCTGAAAGATGGAGAAACTGACGCAAAAGTACTTGAAATGAAAGCAGTTGCAGAAGCAAAAGGCGTTGAAGCAAAAGCAAAAGCAAAAGCTCAAGAAGTAACATTAGTAACTTCTGCAGAAGCAAATGCTCTTTTACAAACCGGACAATCAGAAGCAAAAGTAATTGAACAAAAAGGTCTTGCAGAAGCTGGTGCTTTATTCCAAAAAGGAGAAGCCGAAGCAAATGTTCTTAAACAAAAAGGACTTTCAGAAGCTGATATTCTAAAACAAAAAGGACTTTCAGAAGCCGAAGTTATTACTTCAAAAGCCTTAGCAAACGAAAAACAAGGACTTGCCGAAGCTAAAATTATTCAGGAAAAACTTTCTGCCGAAGCAAAAGGTATTGACGACAAAGCAGCCGCAATGAAAAAACTCGACGGAGTTGGTAAAGACCACGAAGAGTTTAAACTTCAATTACAAAAAGATAAAGAAGTTCAAATTGCTCAAATCAATATTCATGCAGCAATTGCCGAAGCTCAGGCAAAAGTAATTGCAGAAGCTCTGAAATCTGCTAAAATTGATATTGTTGGTGGCGAAACTATGTTCTTTGAAAAAATTATTGGTTCAATAACAAGAGGTAAAAATATTGACACATTATTTGACAACTCTGAGGTGTTAGCTTCTGTAAAAGATAAATTTATTACTGAAAAACCTTTAAAAAAACAAACTAAAAAAGGAGATTTAGACTCTAAAGATTTAGTTGAAAGAAAAATTAAAGACACAATTGAAAAGTATAAATTATTGATTGATGGTTTTAAAGACATGACAATCGAAGAAGCTCTGGGGAGTCTAATTCCGGAAATGGTTGATAAGGACACTAAGAATTATATTAAGGAACTTATTAAAACGGCCAAAGACGAAGGAATAGCTCAAACTATTGTAAAAACCTTAGGATTTTAAGCTAATTTTTGAAGTGTTTTTTAAAATCAAAATCTTAAAAAAACACTTCTTTTATACTTCAATTTTTAATAAGTTAATTGTTGAAAATTGAAGTATTTATTTTTTTATTGTCATAAAAAACATTCTGGAAAATTGTTTCCTCATGCTTCATTTCTTAATCAGGAATAAATTTACAAAAAATGAACTCCGAACAACAAAATACAAATCAAGAACAGACCAACGGTAAAATTGAATTTGAAACCGGTACTTACGAAATTATCAGGCATCGCCTCGATAAATACGGTAAAGAACTAAGGGACAAGACAAATTTGCTGAACGATGAGCGCAAAAAAGTCTTTGGTTCTACTGATGCTGCATTGATTGCCACAGAGCGAATTATCACGGAAAATGCCTGCATTCCTGCCGATATGAAACCTATCGGGAAATTGTTCATTTTTGGGTATAATGTTTCGGTTTTAACAAAAAAAGTACAAATTGAAGATGTTTTTAGCATCTACAAATACGAAAATCTTACTTTTACAAAAACGACAAACGAATTAATTGATTTTCCGGCTTTTGTCAACGATTTTGAAGATTTATTCAGATACCGAGAAAACACGCAATTTATGAAATTTTCTGTAATTGGAGTCAATTTCTATATGGTTTTCAAAACCGGAAAAGGCGACACCGATTATAAAGTTTTTAAATGGCTTATTGATGGCAATAAATTAAAATACCTCGACAACAGAAGCGAACATGAGTTCAGATTTCCACCTCAACACGAGTTTAAATGGAAAAAAGCAACTCGCGAAATGCACGTAAAAGGCGAATATCCGCACGTTTCTATCGAAAATATTCTTTTTGTTGAAACTACCGACGGCGATTTAACTATAAAAGCTGAAAACAATACAAACACCGGAATTGGTGTTTATGCCGAAGAAGTTATTGAGACTAAACAAACTCTCGACGATGCCGAAATTTTCTACTCAGTTCTGGGCAATATTATTATTTTAAAAATAAAACCATACAAAGAAGACTACAGATATATTGTTTACAGCTCAAAAACTCAAAAAGCGGTTAGAATTGACGCTATAAAAGATGCCTGTGTTCTCCTACCCGACAATCAGGGAATTATTTTTTCCAACGGATATTATTTACAAACAGGCGACTATAAATTTTTCACAAACGACCTCGAAGAATTAGTTTTTGAAAAAAGAATAGATTCACCAAACGGAGAAGATTTTATATATACATTTTACGAAAATAAAACCGGTTCGTATGTACTTCTGAAATATAATCTGATTGAACAAAAATTAGACAGTCCAATAATTTGCGGTGGATTTTCGATTTTTGATAATGGTGAAATGTGCAATTTCAGAGACGATGGCGAAGCAAAAAAACATCATGTTATACAAATTTGGCGGACCACCTTTTTTCATGCCGACTACGATACAGTTGTAAATAAAGAATCGTATCTTTTTAAAATTGGAAACAAAGAACTTGTTAAAGGTATTGCA
>JAFGUD010000140.1 GCA_016938685.1 Bacteroidales bacterium
ATAGCATATTACAATCAAATTACCAAATTATTTTATGATTAAATAAAACTGTTTTTTAACTTCGTAAAGTAGAATTAGTATTATAATTAAATTCTGTTTTTTTATAGGAAAGATTTCAAAAAAAAAGCCCGCCGAAGCGAGCTTTTTTTATTACAAATTGTGGTGTAACTCAATTATTTTATCAACAAATGCATCAATTTCGTCAAGATTTTCCTCTTTTGGGATTCCTCTAACAAAAACAGGATCAATAATTTCTGCTTTTACATCGCTTAATATTGATTGAAACTGGCTGACCATTTTGCCTCCCCAACCATGTGAGCCTACAAAACTTACGTATCTAACTTTTGGTCTAAGCATATTTGCCAAATAAGCGGCATAAACTGCTTGTGGATGCGCGCCACCCAAAACTACCGGCGAACCAAATATTACAGTTGCGGCATCAACTAATTCAATTGAAAGTTGACCAATATCTGTTTTTGGTAAATTAAAAGGAATAACATGAATTCCGGCTTCGGTAAATCTTTTTACAAGATAATCTACCAAAAGAGCTGTGCTTTCATGCATTGAAACATAAGGAATAAGTATTTTATTTTCAACTCGCGGTGAAATCCAATCTTTATACGCATCAATAATCAAGGCAGGGCGATTATAAACCGGTCCGTGACTTGGTGCTATAAATTTTATTTCTCGTTTTTCAACTTTTTCTATGTTCTTTTTAATATGATTGCGGAAAGGCATCATTATTTCAGCGTAATATCTTTTAGCATCGTCAACAATTTTGTGTTCATCAACTACAAAAAGTCTGCTGGTAGCTCTGTGTGAACCGAAAAAATCGCAAGAAAACAAAATTTTATCTTCTTCAAGATATGTACTCATTGTTTCAGGCCAATGTACCCAAGGAGTGTAAATAAATTCAAGAGTTTTGTTACCCAAAGACAATTTTTCGCCATCTTCGACGGTAATAAAAACGTCTTCTTCTAATTCCAAAAGGTCGATTAAATATTTTTTACATTTAGGATTTGTAACAACTTTTGCATCGGGAAACATATCAAGCACCAATGGAATAGAGCCTGAATGATCTTGTTCAGCATGATTAGAAACGATATAATCAATGTTTTCAATATCTAAATCCATTAAATGTTCCAACAAATCATCTGCTTTTGCAGGTTCTACAGAGTCTATTAAAACAGTTTTTTCGCTTGCTTTGATGAGATACGCATTGTAGCTTGTTCCATCAGGAAGAGGAATTAGTTCGTCAAAAAGTTTTCTGTCCCAGTCTTGTGCTCCAACTGCAAAAACATTTTCAACAATTTCATTGTAAGCTAAACCTTTTCTTTCACTTTTTTGTTCAGGGGTTTGTTTTACCTCTTTTTTTGTAGCTACTTCTTCTACATAAAGCTCAAAATCTTCTTTTCCTACACCACAAAGCGGGCACGTCCAATCTTCGGGAATATCTTCAAAAGCTGTTCCGGGTGCAATACCGCCATCTGGGTCACCTTCTTTTGGATCATAAATCCATCCGCATACTACGCAAATATATTTTTTCATTTTAATGTATTTTTTTATGTTAAATCTATTTTTGGCAAAATTAAAAAAAAGACTAAAAAGTCTTTATAATAACTAAAAAAAACTTTCACATTGCTGTGAAAGTTTTTGTATAAATTTATTTTAGTCTTTTACAAGTTCAAAGTCATCTTTCCCAACACCGCAAACCGGACATAACCAATCTTCGGGAATATCTTCAAAAGCAGTACCGGCTTCTATTCCACTATCAGGATCGCCTTCTGCGGGATCGTATACGTAACCGCAAACTATACAAATATATTTATTCATAATATTTATTTTTTAGAGATTAATAATTGAAACAAATATAAATATTTTTTTTAAATAAAAAAGATATTCTTATTCTACATTTCCGTAATATTTCATAAACTGAACGCGTTCAAAAACATTTTGGTTTACTTGTTTACTCAGGCTCATTTTTCCTTTAAAATCAGTAATAGAATGGAATTTTTTAGCTTTCATCCAATCTTTAATTTGATTGAGTATTGTGCCAATATAACCTTCGCCGTGTTTATAAATAGCTGAAACAACTTGTACGGCATCAGCTCCTACAAGAATTTGTTTTATTGCATCTTCGCCGGTATAAACACCTGTTGAAGCCACAAATGACGTGCTTTTATATTTTTCTGCTAACATTGCAATCCATCGTAAAGAAGGCATTAAATCTTCGGCTGAACTAAACACGTTAGAAACTGTAACCTCCATTTTGTTGATGTCAATATCTGGATTGTAAAAACGATTAAACATAACAATACTTTCCACTGTTTTAGACCATGCAATTTGTTGAACTAAATTAGACAAACCACTAGAATAACTGGAAATTTTAACTGAAATTGGAATTGAAATTTGTTTTTTTACATTTTCCAAAATCTTCAAATGAATTTGCTCAACGTCTTTACATGTCATTTTTTCATCAGTTGGCAATATACTAACGTTAAGCTCAATACCATGAGAACCGGCAGATTCAACTCTTTTAGCAAAATCAACCCAATCACCATTAGAACGAGCATTAATACTAGCAATAACCGGAATTTTGACTTCTTTTCTTGCTGTCTCAATAAGTTTTAAATATCGGTCGATACTAAAAGATTTTGAGTATTCTTTAACGTAATCGTAAGCCTCCGGGTACATATAATCAGTAGCTTCTTGGGTTGCCTGAGAAATTATTTGTTCTTCAAACAATGATTTTAAAACTACTGCTCCGGCATTATTTGCCTCTAATTTTTTTATTTTGTCAACAGAATTTGTCAACCCCGAACTACCAACAATAATCGGGTTTTTTAAGGTGTATCCTAAGTATTTTATAGAAAGATCCATATTTTGAAATTAAGAATTAAATTATGAACTAAGAATTAAGAGTTAAGAATTAAGAGTTAAGAATTAAGAGTTAAGAAATAAGAGTTAAGAAATAAGAGTTAAGAAATATAAAATATAAACTTTCAACTTTATAACTTTCAACTTTTCTGTAAATTATTTCCAACAAAATTAGAAAATATTGAATGACATCAAAGTTTTTAAGCTATTTTTTGTAATTAAAATTATAGCCTCACAGACAATATTACTACATCATCTATCTGCTCATAAGTTTTATTGGTTTTCTCATTTGAATAACTTAACCATTTATCGAAATTTTGTTTTAATATTTCTTTTTGGCTGACTAAAGGCTTATCATAAATTTCTGCAAATAATAATTTTAGATTTTTAATCATAATTTTTTGACCTTTAGGACCTCCAAATTGATCTGCAAATCCATCTGAAAAAACGTACAACGTGTCGCCTTTTTCTGCTTTAAATTTATGTTGTTTAAAAGAAATATTATCTTTAATATAAACTCCAATAGGCATTTTATCGGCCTTTATTTCAACAAGATTAACATTTTCAGTTTCAATAATTTTATAATCTTTGGCATTCAAATCAGCCAAAACCGAAGAAATTGAATTCTGTTTTTGACGCACTAAAACTAATGGATTATTTGCTCCGGCAAAACTCAATTCATTAGATGTTTTATCATACGACACAAGAGCTAAATCCATACCGTCTTGTGTTTTTGTATGTTCATGTTTTTGATGTAGTGATTTGATAACATTTTCTCGAAGTTTATTCAAAACTTCAAAGGCTTCAATTCCAGGGTTTTTATCTACAATTTCATTTAGTAAAGAAACGCCAAGCATACTCATAAAAGCACCCGGGACACCATGTCCTGTGCAATCTGCGGCAACTACATAAATTTTGTTTCCCTGCTCTCTAAACCAATAAAAATCACCACTCACAATATCACGAGGCATAAAGAGGATAAAATTTTCTGCAAAATTCTCATCTAATGGGCTCATCGGAGGCAAAAGTGCACTTTGAATTCTACTTGCGTAAAGAATACTAGCGTTGATATTTTCATTTTTCTCTTCAATTTCCACATTTTTTACCAAAAGTAAATCTCGTTGAGTTTCCAACTCTTCTGATTGTGCAATAATTTCTTCTTTTTGTTGTTCTAATTCGGAATTTTTAAGTCTGATTTCCTTTGTGCGTTCATCAACAATTTTTTCGAGGCGAATATTTTCACGTTTAAGTTTTCTGGTGTACCATTTTAACACAAAAACAATCAATAATACAGCAAAAACAATGTATACAATAAAAGCTAAAATTGTTCTGTACCAAGGAGGATTTATTACAAAAGAATAAGTTGCTTCTGTACCTTCAAGCCCATATTTATTACGTGATTTAACAACAAAAGTATATTTACCTTCTCTTAGGTTTGTAAAAACATACTTGGTTTCGTTTGACCAGTTAGACCATTCATCATCAAAACCGGAAAGTTTATAAGAGAATTCGTTCGCAGTTTCATCTTCATAAAATGTTGCAGCCCACTCAAAAATAATAGTATTGTGTTTATAATCAAGTTCGGGAATAAATTTTTCATCCTGATAAACAGAAGAAAGTAAAATGGAATCATTTCCGTATTTAGAAAAAAAAGTTCCATTGAATAATACAGAATCGTTTTTGAGATATACTTTTCGAATAAGTGTATTAAATTGAATACTGTAATTTTTTTCAAACTTCGTATCATAAGTATAAACAGCATCAGGAGTCCCAATCCATAATACATTGTTATTATCAACAAACATTGCTTGAATACCCTTAAAATCAGGTCTTTTATATGGTAAAACGACTGTTGATTCACTGTTAAATTCAATAATTGATTCTTTGTTTTCGTCGAATACACTAAACCAAAACGACTTTCCATTTGTAACAGACTTGTATACTCCTGATTTATTTAATTCTTCTCCAAATTCTAAGTATTCAACAATAGAGTCTTTTTCAGAAGAATAGGTGTAAATTCCTTTTGGCGTTGATATAACTAAAACATCATTATAAAAATTAACAATTGGGTCTTTTAAGTCAGGTAATCCTTTATCTAAGCCGTACTCAACAATATTACTATCTTTATCAATTTTTATAACTCCCGAAAAATGAGTACCTAACCAAATATTTCCATTATTATCTTCGCAAATAGACCTTATTTCTTTGTCCAGGTTGAACACTTTAATATTTGTCCATTTATTATTATCTCTAACAAGAATTTTTGCAGAATTATCTAAACCAAAAAAAAGTTTATTCGAGTCAAATTTTGATTTTTTTAAAGTATAGAATACTGATAATTCTTGTGATGAATTACTAACTGAAAAATTTGAAACAGATTTTTCATCAACATAAAAAACACCAAAATTAGTTCCAACAATTAAACGGTCTTTATCTTCTTCATTTATTATTTCAAAACACCATGCTTCTACTGAAGGTTTGTCATCAGAAAACTCTATTTTCTCAAAGTAAGGTTTATTTAATGTATTGTATTTCAGCACAAAAACCCCAACATTTGTACCAAAATAAATATTATTTTCAAATTCAATAATATCCAACACACTGCCTTCGTATCCAAAACTTTGATCAAAAAAACGAAACGGAGAATTTATTTCAACTTTTGCTATTCCATTATTTAAAGCCAGCCAAACAGGAGTTGCTTTTTCAACGTTGTTTCTTGAATCATAAACAGTATTATCAAAAATACTTTCATTTGTAGAAAGATAATTTATTATTTCAAATTCATTGTTTGTAACAATCAAACCGTTATTATTGGTTGAAAATGCGTATAATTTATCAGAAATTTTGGCTACATTTAGTATTATTGATTGAGAAAGAATTTGATTTGTTTGTTCAGGAATTTCAGAATGTAATGTATCCACTCCATTTGTTAAGTCAAAAGTATATATCCCACTTAAATATGTAGCAACGAGATACTTGTCTGAGTTTATTTTCAATAAACCTGTGATATATTTTTCTGCAAAAAAACCAGAATTAAGAAAATTTGAAAATAAGCCGGAACTATATTTTATCAAACCATCAAACAGATTACCAAGAAATATATTTTCGTCAGGAACAAAAAAGAAAAGATTTCCTTTTAAGTCAGAGCTATTCCCAACAATTGTTGTTTTTTCATAATCGTATTTGAATAATAGCTCTATTCCACCAAAATAAACAGCATCTGTTGTTGCGTAAATTTTCCAGATGTCACCAAAATCTCTAAAAAGAGTATCAACAAGATGAACGAGAGAATTATATTGCATTAGTCCTGTTTTGTCAGGAGCTAAATATCCAAATTCATTAAATGCCCCAACAAACACAGTTCCATTTGAATCCAAAGCAAAAGCCCGAACAATAGAATTATTTGGAATTTGAATTTTTCGCCAATCAACACCATCATATTCCAACACACAATTGTTATTTCCTATATACAAAACACCTCTATTATCAGTAATTACAGCCCAATTCTGAGTTTCGGATTGATATTCATCAGCTGAATAATTTGTAATAAAAGGTATTCCGTATTTATTTACCTGAGCAGAAACTTCAAAAAAAGATATAAATAAAACTATTGATATAATTATTTTTTTCATTGTAAAATGTTATTATAGCGAACAAACTTAAAAAAAAACCGCAAAATATTCAAATATTTTTGCGGTTTAATTATATCACAAATTTTTTATTGATTAAGCATCTCTTTTATCTCTTGAATTTCAATTTGCATTTGTTTGTTTTGTTCTATTAAATCATCAATTTGTTTTTGTTGTTCGTTTATAATAGTTTGTTGTTCTTGAATGGCTTTGTGTAAAACAGGGATTAAAGTTGTAGTAGAAATAGAATAAATATCTTCTCTTTTATTATATGATACCATTTGTGGGTATATTTCTAACGCTTCCTGAGCAATGTATCCAGTTTGTTTATTATTTGGTGTTTGTTTAAAATTAAAATCTACAACTCTAAGATTAGTTATTATATCGAGGGCATTTAATTGAGTATTTATTATATTATCTTTGTGTCTTTTGTCAGATAATGTATGATACTCTAAGACTCCGGCATTTGTTTGTATTGCTCCTAGCCAATCGCCGTCTCCGTCATAAAAATCTATCAAATAATTTGTTCCGGAGGCATCATCTGTACCTGTTTGAATATAAAGTCCGTATTGTGAGTTGGTTCCACCATCATTAAAGAAAGAAGCTATCCAAGAAGCTGAGTTATCAAAAACATCTAATTTGTAAATAGGAACTTTTCCTATGCCAATTTGACCTGTGTTTTCAGCGTAGAAAAACGTAGAATTATTATCTTTGATTTCAAAATTTCCTGTTCCGGATAAATTGTAAATAAGGCTATAATTAGTTTGGTCTATTGTTGTATTTTGTGTTAGAGGTCCTCCCAATACGACGTTGGCAGATAGAGCGGTTAGTCCATTTGTTGCTCCTTTAAGTACGTTTGACCAAAAAGAAATGCCGTTTCCGTCTGTAGTAAGCACCTGTCCGTTAATGCCTCTGTTAGAAGGCAGTGTAACAGAAGCTACATCAGCATTAAAAGTTAAAACACCATTCACCTGAAGGGAATTTGTATTAAAATCGCCATAAATAAGAGGGGTTGCTGTGTTTGAGTTATCGATATATAATTTATTAGACCCTGATTCGTCATATCCTGCTTCAAATCCTATAAAAACGTTATTGTTTCCGTTTATGTTGTTATAACCTGCTTTATTTCCAATAAAAGTGTTATTGTAGCCTGTTTCGTTGCTGTATGCTGCATTAAAGCCAATAAAAACATTTCTTTCTGCATTATTAGAACTTCCTGCTGCATAACCTATGTAAGTGTTTTCGAATCCTAAAATATTGTTATAACCGGAATAATTTCCAATGTAGAGATTACTGCTTTGATCTGTGTTTTTATAACCTGCCATATAACCTATAAATAAATTGTGTTCACCTTCGGAATTATCTATTCCGGCGCTTGTTCCAATAAAAGTATTATATGAAGCTTCCAAATTATTATAACCGGCATTGTTGCCAATAAAAAAATTATGGTTACCTTTTGTATTTGAAAATCCTGCCATAGAACCAATAAAAACATTATAATTTCCTAAAGTATTATTTCTACCGCTTTCATCACCGATAAAGAGATTGTCTCTACCTTCGGTATTGCTAAAACCTGAATTTTTGCCAATAAAATGATTATAGTTTCCAAGCGTGTTGCTAAAACCGGCATCAGGTCCGATAAACATATTATTATGTCCACCATTATTGTTTGCACCTGCTCTGTGTCCAATAAATGTATTCCAGCCGGAATGTTGATTTGCTCTACCGGCATCTGTGCCAATAAAAAGGTTATCAACTCCGTCAATGTTTAATTCGCCGCTTCTGTATCCCAAAAACAAATTAAATTCACCGGAAATATTGCTATGTCCACTTTTATAACCAATAAAAGTATTTGCAGCACCATCTTCATTACTATATCCTGCTTCGTATCCGAGAAATAAATTATTAGGTCCGGAAAGATTATTAAACCCACTTTTATAACCTAAAAATACATTAAAGCTACCAATGGTATTGTAATAACCCGAAGAAGAACCAAGAAATATATTGTTTTCAGCAGTAGAATTCATTTTTCCGGAATTAGCACCAATAAAAATATTGTTTGAACCGGTCGAATTAGCAGTACCAACAATATCTCCGATAAAAACATTAAATTCACCGGTGGTAGTAGAGCCTCCAACATCATTTCCAACCATTACGTTAGAAATTCCTTTAAAATCGGGATGATTTGCTGAATTATTTCCTATAATTACATTCCAGTTACCTAAGGTATCAGATGAAGAAGCTACATTGTTTCCAATCAGTATATTAGCCTCACCTTTTCGGTTCAATTTACCGGCATTAGTTCCAATAGCTATATTCATAGCAGCATGAGTATTTCCATATCCTGCCATATAGCCTAAAAATGTGTTATCTGTGCCTGTAGAATCAGAAAAACCTGCTTGATAACCTAAAAAAGTATTATTGCTTCCGGTCGTTAAATTTCTGGCAGATTGATAACCAACTATAGAATTATATAAACCGGTTGTAATTTCGATACCACTCTGATGACCAATGAAGTAGTTGTCAGGAACCAAATGCAAAAAACGAGTAGAATTGTCATCTTTTGAATTAGAAAGTCCTTTTATCGCAAATCCACCCGGGCTTCCGGCTTTTGAGTTATCAGTATTAACATAAACACGTGTACTATCACGAGTTACACGCAAAAACTCTTCTGAATTTCCTTTTGAGGAATTAGAAACTCCTTTAACTGCAAAACCTCCGGGGCTTCCGGCTTGTGCTGTATCAATATACGCCCGAATGCTATCACGAGTTACCCAAAAGTAATCACTCTCTGCCTTTGAGTTTGAAATACCTTTTACCGCAAAACCTCCGGGACTTCCAGCTTTTAAACTTTCATCATCATCAATATAAACTCGCACTCCGTTGTTAAATACAGCAAATACTGTTCTACCGTCTTGATTTTTCACCTCAAATAAAGCTTCGTCGGCGCCCATTTTGCTGTCTGCAAAAACAGACAATTTTGCATCCGGCGATTTGGTTCCTATTCCCACTTTATATGTTGTATCTTCTAAATACACATCTCCGGTAGCAGAATTAAACAACCAAAATCCTTCCTGCATTAATCTCCACCCTTTTGCCGTGAATATAAAATAGTTTTCTTCTGTTTTATCGTAAACGATAAGACCTTCAGCGGGTGATGCAATGGCAATTCTGTCAACAGAAGTCATTCTTGGAATTAATAACCCTTTTGTTTCCGAATAAATATCCAAAACTGCGGAATTATCCGGAGTAATATAACTCACATCATCAGTAACGACAACACTTTGAGAAAATAATTGTAAACCTAATGTTACAAATATTAAAAAAACAAATACACTTTTTTTCATAATTATCTAGATTTTAACTACTTAATAAAACTACGAAAAATAAGCCCAAAAGTTTGTTCATTCGTGTAACGAAACAGGTCATTCATCAAAAAACAAAAAAAGAGCTCACAAATCTGCGAGCTTTCTTTAAATTTAATTACATTTTTATAATCCCAAGTCAATAGATACTAACTCAGCAATATCGTAATTTTTCATTTTCTCTTCCTGATTTTTGTATTTTATTCCGTCTGTTAACATTGTCATGCAAAAAGGACAAGCTGTAACAATTATTTCAGCGTCTGTTTCAATAGCTTCTTCTGTTCTTTCAATAAATACTTCTTTGTCACCTTTTTCGGCTTCTTTGAACATTTGACCACCTCCGGCTCCGCAACAGAACGAATTTTTTCCGTGTCGCTTCATTTCCTTTACTTCTACATTCAGCGATTTAAGGACTAAACGAGGAGCTGCAACTTCACCATTTATTCTACCTAAATAACAAGGGTCGTGAAATGTTACTTTTTTGCCTGAAAACTGCTCTGATTTTAAGTTCAATATTCCATTATTTATCAAATCTCTCAAAAATTCGGTATGATGAATAACTTCATAATTGCCTTCAAAATCAGGATAATCGTGTTTTAAAGTATTATAATCGTGTGGGTCGCAGGTTATTATCTTTTTAACATTGTAAGCATTCATTAATTCGATATTTGTCATAGCCTGCATTTGGAATAACATTTCGTTTCCTGCTCTGCGTGCTACATCGCCACTGTCAGATTCTTCAACTCCCAATACAGCATAATTTACATTCAAATGATGAAGAATTTTAACAAAATGTTGCATAACTTTTTTATAACGATCATCAAACGCTCCGGAACTACCAACCCAAAGCAAATATTCAGCTTGTTTGTCTTCCGGTAATTCAGAAATTATAGGAACATTAACCGGTTTCCCGTTGAGTTCTATGTTTTCAGCCCATAACATTCTGTCTAGACAATTAAACTGCCAAGGAGCTCCATTATTTTCGATATTTTGAAAAACAGTATTTAAGCCCGAAGGAGCTGAACTTTTTTCCATGACTAAATATCTTCTCATTTCAAGAATTATTTGCGGATGATTTATGGAAATCGGACATTCATAAGCACAAGCATTACAAGTAGTACAAGCCCAAAGTTCTTCTTCTGTGATAAAATCGCCCAATAAACTTCTGCCATCGTCAAAGTTTTTGTCACCTTTCAACATAGAAGGAGTTTTTTCTTTCATTCTGGCTCGTAAATCCATCACAATTTTACGAGGCGACAATAATTTTCCGGTTGTATTTGCAGGACAAACAGAAGTACATCTTCCACATTGTGTACAAGCAAGAGAATCAAGATAATTTTTCCAGCTAACATCTTGTGCATCAAGCACTCCAAAACGTTCCAATTCAGCTGAATCTGCTCCGTTATCAGCAAATGCTAAATCAGGATTCATCATAGATTTTACCTCTTCTTTGATGTTTTCCATTGTGTCCATTTTTCCAAGAGGTTGCAATCTGCTAAAAAACACATTTGGAACCGACATAAACACGTGAAAATGTTTAGAATACGGCAGAATATTAGCAAAAAAGAAAATCACAAGAATGTGAGTCCACCAATTAATTTTGTACCAAATATGAGCCTGTTCAACAGACATATTATCAAACATTCCGGCTAAAGCAGAACTTACAGGATATAAACCAACAAATTCCCCAGCCGATTTTTCAACCCAAACATTGTAAAAAGTGTTGATTCCAAGTAAACTTATCATTAAAATAAAAATCAATCCTAATGCAAACAATGCATCATTATGAGATTTTTTTGTCATTTCTTTACCTTCGAATCTTGAAACATGAAAAATTGTTCTACGCAAGATGAAAATAAATACAAAAACGGCAATTACAAGAGCAAAAATATCCCCTCCGGCAATTATCACATCGTACACAACTCCTAAAACGCTCAGAACTCTTTCAGTTCCGGTAAGACCGTCAATAATCATTTCTATGCTTCCAACAAGAATTACCAAAAATCCCCAGAAAACAAGAGCATGCATTAAACCAATAACAGGACGTTTTAATATTTTTGTTTGAATAATTGCAACATCCATCATTTTAACAAACCTTTTTCCTATTTCAGAAATTTTAAAAGGTTTTAATTGTTTCATTATCTTAAAAACTCGGCTAAAACTATATCCAAGAACTCCAAATGAAACTAAAAGAATAACTAAAAAAACAATTTGACTTATCATAAATAAAAGATTTTTAATAACATAACCAAAACCAAACATATAAATATTTCAACATAAAGGTTGCAATAATTAAAAAAATAAAAAATGTTTTACAAAAGATTACTATTTTCGTTGCAAATTTAGAAGCGGAAAATAACACATTAAGCAACGAAAATACAATTTTAATGTAGCTATTTGTAACAAAACAATAGGTTTTTCCGTCTTACAATTTAAGTGCAAACAAAACAAATCTTAATAATTAAAAAAATGAGAAAATTCATAGGATTATTTCTGGCAATTATTTTAAGCGCCTCATTTATGCAGGCTCAAGTTAAAGTTTATAGCGATTATTACGCTGTTTATTTCAAAGACAAAGCAGGGACACCCTACTCTATTGATAAACCGGAACAGTTTTTAAGTAAAAAATCAATAGACAGACGTAAAAAATTTGACATTCCAATTAATAAACAAGATTTACCTGTAAGTCCTGTTTACGTAAAAAAATTACAAGATGCCGGATTTGAAGTAATTAAAGTATCAAAATGGCTTAATTGTGCAATTGTAAAAACTGAAAATATTGCTAATTACACAAAATTAAGTTCTATGGACTTTGTTATAAATAAACCGGAACCTCTTGCAAAAGACTACAGGTACAAAACATATAAGAGATATAAGTCAAAAGAAAAACTAGAACAATCCAAAGATAAATATAATTACGGTAAAGCTCTTACTCAAACACAAATGTTAAATATTAACCTTCTGCACAATGAAGGATATACCGGAAAAGGAGTTACAATAGCAATATTAGATGGAGGCTTTTTTCATGTAAATGAATTACCTGCTTTTAAAAGTTTATGGAAAAATGGACAAATAAAAGGATGGTACGATTTTGTTGACATGGACACCACTGTTTTTGACGAAGGAACTCACGGAATGATGGTTCTTTCAACTATTGGTGGAAACACAGAACAATTAGTCGGTACTGCACCAGATGCTGATTTCTGGCTTTTTGTAACAGAAGACGGAGATTCTGAATACCCAATTGAAGAATACAATTACGTTATTGCCGCAGAAATGGCTGATAGCATTGGCGTTGATATTATTCACTCTTCGCTTGGATATGCCGATTTTGATGATAAAAGTCTTAGTTACAAATACGAAGATTTAAACGGAAATACTGCCGTTTCAACAATTGGGGCAGACATTGCGTCATCAAAAGGAATTTTAGTAGTAACAAGTGCTGGAAACGAAGGCAATGATCCTTGGAGATACGTTTCAGCTCCGGCTGATGCAGACAGTATTTTAGCTGTTGGTGCAGTTAATTTCAAAGGTAAATATGGAAGTTTCAGTTCACAAGGTCCTTCTTATGACAACAGAATAAAACCGGAAGTATGTGCACAAGGTGTTTCTGCAACTGTTCAATTATCAAACGGTAGAATAGGAACAGCAAATGGAACTTCATTTTCGGGTCCTATTATGGCAGGTGCTGTTGCTTGTTTGGTTCAGGCTTTCCCTGATAAATCTAACATGGAAATAATCGAAGCTGTAATCAGAAATTCAAGTCAGGCTAAAAGTCCCGACGAAAAACTCGGATATGGAATTCCCGATTTTTATAAAGCATTCAAATATTTAGAGAAAAGATAACTAAAAAAAACAGGCTAATTAGCCTGTTTTTTTATTTTTCAATTATTTCAAACTACAATGAATCAAATCTATATACATCACCTACATCATAAATACTATCATTTAACTTAATGAAATAAGAGAACTATTGCTTTGGCAATATAAGTTAAAACAAACACCTATAAATAAAGCTATAAAAAATATTTTTCTAATGAACATGTTTTTCAGCATGATACGATGACCTAACAAGTGGAGAACTTTCTACATACCTAAATCCTTTTTTCAAACCTTCTTCTTCGTAAAATTTGAAAATTTCAGGTGTAACATAATCTACTACAGCTATATTTTCTTTGCTTGGTTGCAAATATTGTCCTATTGTTAGAACAGAACAACCAACTACTCTTAAATCATCCATTGTTTGAAGCACTTCTTCTTGTGTTTCGCCTAAACCTAACATGATACCTGATTTTGCAATAATTTCTGCATCAGCAATAATTTTCAAAACCATCAAACTACGCTCATATTTAGCTCTACTTCTTATTTCGGGCGTTAATCTTTTTACTGTTTCTAAATTATGAGAAATAACTTCCGGTCTGGCATTGATTACTTCATGAATTAGCTCTGGATAACCGTCAAAATCGGGAATTAAAGTTTCTATCGTTGTGTTTGGATTCAATTGTTTTACAGCTTTTACAGTTGCTGCCCAAATTTTTGATCCTTTGTCCTGTAAATCATCTCTATCTACCGAAGTCAAGACGCAATGTTTTAAATTTAGGGCTTTTACTGCTTTTGCAACATTCATCGGTTCATTCCAATCTACCGGATTTGGTTTTCCGGTTATTACGTTACAAAACTTACACGAACGAGTACAAATATCCCCCAAAATCATAAAAGTAGCCGTTCCCGCATCCCAACATTCTCCCATATTAGGACATTTCCCACTTGTACAAATAGTATGTAAATTATGCTGTGCAACTAATTTATTAACTTGCGTAAAATTCTGTGTATTAGGGAGTTTTATTTTTAACCACTCAGGTTTCCTTTTGTATTTATATTCTGTTTCCATAAAAAAATGTTTAATTATATCAATTTGTAAATCTTTTTTCAATATGCAAATAAAACAATGTGTAAATCGGAGAATATTTTAATTATCAAATCAATCATTACTCGTAAACTCGTAAGACCGCTATCGCTAAGTTCTATTATTCTATTATTCAAGCATTCTATTATTCAAGCATTCCATTATTCAATCATTCAATCATTCAGTAATTCTATTATTCCGTAATTCAAACTTTCCTTTCGACAAAATTAATTCTTTTCACAAATTAACACAATTTTTTTATTTTCGCAGACTACAATTAGTGGTAAGTTATCGGTTTGAAAATTATTAGACGACTTTTTTTAAAAAAAACTATAAAACTCGAAACTTAGAAACTCGAAAACTGAAGAAGCATGGCAGTCAAAACGCCTTTAATGAGGCAATATTATAGCATAAAAACAAAACATCCCGATGCAATATTACTTTTCAGAGTTGGGGATTTTTACGAAACATTTGAAGAAGACGCAGTAAAATCTTCTGAAATATTGGGTATTACTTTAACCCGAAGAGCAAATGGTTCAGCGTCTTATGTAGATTTAGCGGGTTTTCCTTATCATTCTCTTGATACATATTTACCAAAACTTATCAGAGCAGGACAACGCGTTGCAATCTGCGAACAACTCGAAGACCCAAAAGCCACCAAAAGCATAGTTAAAAGAGGTGTAACTGAACTTATTACACCCGGAGTAACTCTCAACGACAACGCTCTTGAAAATAAAGAAAATAATTTCCTGGCTTGCGTAAGCATGTCTAAACAATCTGCGGCTGTGGCATTTGCAGATGTAACTACAGGCGATTTTTATACAGCCGAGGGAACTTACGATTACATTTCTAAATTACTTTCTAGTTTTAGACCTAAAGAAGTTCTTTTTGAACGTTCAAAAAAACAGATTTTTGAAGAAAATTTCGGTCACGATTATTATTCATATCCTGCCGAAGACTGGATGTTTACTTACGATGCTGCTTATGAACGTTTGCTGAAACAATTTGAAACCAATTCTTTAAAAGGATTTGGAATTGAAAATATGCAATTTGCTATCACATCGGCAGGTGCGTTAATGAATTATCTTGATTTAACTCAACACTCGAATTTGAAACATATTTCTTCTGTTTCAAAAATTCCTTACGATAAATATGTTGTTTTAGATCGTTTTACGATTAGAAATCTTGAACTTTTTCACCCGCTTTACGAAGGTGGGAAAGCATTAATTGATGTTCTGGACAAAACACGTAGTCCAATGGGCAGCAGGATGTTACGCAGATGGTTGGCTTTCCCTTTAACAAGTTTAGAAGACATTAACAAAAGACTTAACGCTACCGATTTTTTTAAAAATAATACATTTCTAAAATCAGGTATCGAAGCAGAAATCAGAAAAATTCACGATATTGAACGTTTGTTGTCTAAAATTTCGACAGGAAGAATAAATCCACGTGAAATTGTTCACCTGAAAAATGCTCTTTTGAGCGTGAAACAAATAGTTGAAGAACTTTCAATAGTTGATTTAATTCCTGAAATTGAGCATTTGAAAAACAATCTGATTCCAATGCCGGAATTAACAGATTTTATTAAACAACAAATTGATGACGAACCTCCAACTCAACTAGGAAAGGGAAATGTTATTAAATCAGGAGTTTCAGAAGAACTAGACGAACTAAGAAACATTTCTAATACAGGACAACAATTTTTAGCCGATTTACGAGAAAGACTTTCAAAAATCACTAAAATTCCTTCTCTAAAAATATCTTTTAATAAAGTTTTTGGATATTATATTGAAGTTACAAACGTTCATAAAAACCGCGTTCCCGAAGATTGGATTCGTAAACAAACTCTTGTAAATGCTGAAAGATACATTACGCCTGAACTTAAAGAATACGAAGAAAAAATTCTTACGGCAAATGATAAAATTAACGAAATAGAATCAAAACTCTTCGCAAAAGTTATAATTGAACTTCAAAATCATTTAGAAAAAATAAAATCAAACGCAAAATTAATTGCAGAAACTGACTGTTATATTGGTTTTGCAAACCTTGCAGAAGAATATCATTACAACAAACCGGTTGTTAATGATTCTATGGAAATTAACATAAAAGACGGACGACATCCGGTTATTGAACAACAACTTCCATTAGGAGAAGAATATATTCCAAACGATGTTTTTTTAGATGATAAAGAACAACAAATAATTGTAATAACAGGTCCGAATATGGCAGGTAAATCTGCTCTTTTGAGGCAGACCGCACTTATTACGCTTATGGCTCAAATAGGCTCATTTGTTCCGGCCGAAAGCGCAAATATTGGATTTGTAGATAAAATTTTCACCCGTGTTGGAGCTTCCGACAATATTTCTCTCGGAGAAAGTACATTTATGGTTGAAATGAACGAAGCGGCTAATATTCTGAACAACATAAGCAGTCGTTCTCTCATATTATTTGATGAACTTGGTCGCGGAACCAGCACTTACGACGGAATTTCAATTGCCTGGTCTATTGTTGAATACATTCATCAGTTGCATAATAAATTCCCAAAAACACTTTTTGCTACTCACTATCACGAACTTAACGAGATGGAAAAGTTGTTTAATCGAATAAAAAACTACAACGTAACTGTTAGAGAAGAAAACAAAAAAGTAATTTTCATGCGTAAACTTGTTCGCGGAGGAAGTGAACACAGTTTTGGTATTCATGTTGCAAAAATGGCAGGAATGCCAAAAAGTGTTGTAAAACGTTCAGAAGAAATCCTTCTGGAACTTGAAAAACAACACACAGAACAACCAGTTTCAAAACCTGCAACAAAAGAAATTTCTCAACATGAAGGTTATCAATTGCAACTTTTTCAGCTTGATGACCCTGTCTTAAAAAACATTCGCGATTTGATTATTGACACTGATGTAAATAACCTTACACCAATAGAGGCTCTAAATACTCTTGATAAAATAAAAAGACAACTTAACGGATAAAAAAACAATTAATAAATAATAGTTAATAACCAATAATTAGTAAGAAAACAAAAGATAAATTAATATTGTTCTAAATAAATTAAGCAAAGACTCGTAAGTGTATTGGTTTAAAACAGATTACCATGTTTGTCACTCTGACGATAGGAAGAGTCTTTGTGACGACTGGTTTTTTATGTTTAAAAGACTCCTCATACTTCGGAGTTGTACAAAATTGGTTGTCGTTTAAAAGCAGATTAAGTTGTCACTCCGACGTTAGGAGGAGTCAACGTCGCGACTGGTTTTTAACCTGTTAGAGACTCCTCATTCTTCGGAGTTATACAAAGTTGGATGTCGCTGAAAAAACAGATTACCATGTTTGTCACTCTGACGATAGGAAGAGTCTCTAGGGCGACTGGTTTTTTATGTGTAAAAGACTCCTCATACTTCGGAGTTGTACAAAGTTGGATGTCGCTGACAAAAACACACAAAAATTAGTCTTTTGCGAGCAATAGTATGGCATCCTCTTACTCATTAAAACCTCTTCTGCGTTGAGATTGCTTCTTGACTCTGTGGTTCTCAATAACACTAATTGTTAATAATTAACTTTGCTAATTGTTTTTTTTGAAAATTTTAATAAAAATCACAAGTCAAAATAATGGTCAAAAAAACAATAATTATAATTGTAATAGTAGTAGGTTTGCTTTTATGTGTTATGTTTTCACTTTATTTTATAAACGGAAGCCTGGAGATAGAACCTACAGAAGAACAGAATTCAAAAGTCAGACTAATAATGGGTTTTTTGGCCACTCTGACATTTTTTATTAGTTTATCTTTTTTCTATATTTTAAAAAAAATATCTAAAAAATGAACAATTTAAAAAGTTATATCCTGCTGATATTTTTATTCACTTTTTCTTTGAATACTTACTCTCAAAAGAATTATGGTTCAGGGTATATCATTACAAATCAAAATGATACAATTTATGGCTTTTTAAAAGACAGAAAACCGCCTCCTTTTGGAAAATTATACTCTAAAATACGCTTCAAAGAAAAATCCAATTCTGTTTTTGCAAAAAAATATTCTCCTTATCAAATTTCAGGTTATAAAATAAACAACGTAGAATATGAAAGTAAGTGGATAAAAGTCGATAGATTTTTTTTGAAAGAAGACTACAAATGTATCGAAAATTGTGGCGAAAAAGCATTCCTGAAAGTAATAGTAAAAGGATATTTAACTTATTATCAATGGGAATATATCGATGGAGAATCAGGCTACATTGACGCAGTTGATTTGTTAAATAAACAAAACGAAAACATCTATATAAAGGCAACACAAGGAGTTTTTGGACTAAAAAAAGACAAACTTGCAGCATATTTCATGGATTGTCCCGAATTAGCAAAACAAATTCTCACAAAACAAATAAAGGACCCAATAAGTGTGGCTAATTTTTACAATAAATATATAAACAACAACAATTAAGCAAAAAAAAAAAATGAAATTCCCCCATAAAAAAGAGGGCATGGGGAATGTTTTCACATCAAAACTCCTTAAATACAACTGATAACAAAAATATTTAGGTCAATATAATAAAAAAACAAAAAAAATAATCATTAAATACGATCACTACTAATTTAAACATTATGAAAAATCTAAAATACTTTTTACTCTTTGCATTTACATTAAGTATGTTAACATCTTGTTTAACTATTAAAAACAAGAAAATCGAAGAGCTTCCTTTAATTGATAAACTTAAAAACCTAAAAGGAGTTACAGTTACAAAAATATCAACTCCTTACGGATACAAAGAAGCTTATCTTTTAATGATTGAACAGCCGATAGACCACAGACACCCTGAAAAAGGAACATTTCAACAAAGAGTATGGCTTTCTTTTGTTGATTACGACAGACCAAATGTAATAATAACAGATGGATATTCATTACCAAGAAACGGCATCCAAGAAATTACACAAATGGTAAATGGAAACCAAATTATGGTTGAACACAGATATTTTGGAAAATCTGTTCCTGAAGAAATGGACTGGACTAAACTCAATTTATATCAAGCTACTAACGATTTACACAGAATTAGAACAATTTTAGGCGAAGTTTTCACAATGCCTTGGGTAAGCTCAGGAATTAGTAAAGGCGGACAAACAACAATTGCTTACAGATTTTTCTTCCCCGATGATGTTTCTGCTTCTGTTCCTTATGTTGCGCCTCATACTTTTGCTCGTGAAGATGACAGAGTTCTTACTTTTTTAGCCGACGAAGTTGGTTCAAATGAATGTCGCAATAAAGTAATAAAATTTCAACACGATGTTCTTGCAAATAAAGATTCAATAATGCCTAAAATTCAAATTTTTGCAAAAAACAAACGCATGACTTTTGAAGCCGTAGGCGGATTTGAATCAGGTTTTGAACACGGAGTTCTTGAATTTTCTTTTGCTTTTTGGCAATGGGGAACTTCTTGTTCTTTAATTCCAAATGACGTAACAAATTGGGATTCAACATTATACGTTTTAAAATATGTTAACCCTTTCGATTTCTTTTGCGATCAGGAAGCTCGTGATTTACGACCTTATTTTTATCAGGCTCTTACAGAAATGGGAATTTATACATACACAACCGAACCTTTCAAAGAATATCTTGAATATGCCCAAAATCCAACTTTTGATTTTACAATGGAAGGAAAAATTGAAACTCATTACAGCGATAGTTTGAATATAGCCATGAATGAATGGCTTCAAAACGAAGGCAATAATTTTGTATATATTTATGGAGGAATTGACCCTTGGGGTGCCTGTGCTGTGGAAGTAGATAACACTAAAACAAATGCTCTCAAACTAGTTGCTCCGAATGGTTCTCACACAACAAGAATCAATTCTTTTGACAAAGAAACTCAGACTCAAATTCTTGATAGCCTGGAAAAATGGATGAATTTTGAACTATAGAACATTTGCTGTAATAGATAAAACCACAACAATCAATAATTTGCTAAGTAGTTAATTTTCAGAATGTTGCGCAACTATCTAAATTAAATTATTTTGAATTGTTGTGACAAAAAACCAATAAACTATTGATATAATGAAATGCTTTTTTAACAATGATTGAAGAAAGAAGAATAAAATACAATAGTTACAGCAAAGATGATTATAACAATTTATTTTTCAATAATGAAACCGGAGGTTTTGTTGTTGCTCATAAAAAACATGGAATATTAGAGTTGCCTCAAAACCTGTTTATTGCAAAATTGTTGGCAAACATGGGCGAAATTGTTGTTCTATTAGAAGAAACACCACATTTTAAAAGTCCTGATGCTGAAAGAAACGGCTTATTTTGGGAATTCAAAACAATCAGTAAGGCAAAAAACATAAGTCGTGCTATAGAAAATTCAATAAGATCAGCAAAAAAACAAGCTCAAAATGTACTTAATTATGATTAATCAAAGATATAACGCAAATGAAATAAGATACGGAATATATTTAGCTAAAAAAAACAACAAACTTGGGAATGTGAAACAAATTGATATTTTATTTAAGTCCGGAGTTTTAGAAACTATAAGTAGAAAGGAGATAAAGGGTCTAAAATTGGGTCAAAAATTTAAAGGAAGATAAGTATCAAGTACCAAGAGCTTCCTTTACATTGCAGCCATTAGTAAACAGCTAATATTGTGATGCAAGCAAAACAATATTTTATTTAATGCAAAGATAAAAAATATTTTTATTAGATGTAAATATTTTTTCACTATTTTTTTTGAAACAGTTTAGTTAGTTTTGTTTTATTATTTTTAAATGAAAAATTTCCTTATAGTTTTAGTTACAATAGTCTGGGGTTCAACATTTTTTATTGTAAAAGATACCGTTGATTCGGTTAACGAATATTTTATTGTATACGGCAGAATGTTGATTGCTACAATTCCTATGTTGATTTTTGTGCTTATAAAAAAGCCTAAACTTTTACTCGATAAAAAAGCAATAATAAACGGTTCAATACTCGGATTTTTGCTAGTTGCAACCTATATATCACAAACAATAGGACTAAAATTCACCAGTAGCGGACATAGTGCATTTATTACAGGAATAGCTGTTATTCTGGTGCCGATAATAATGTTTTTTATCTTCAAAAGTAAATTTCAGAAAAGCGACATTCTTTCTTTTATCATAGTTGTAATTGGCTTATTTTTACTGACTTACGATTTTGAAACAAAATTTAACAAAGGCGATTTGATAACCTTAATTTGTGCAATTTCAGCCGGATTTCACATTGTTTTTTCAGGTCGGTTTGTAAAAAAATCCGATCCTTTGGCACTAATAACCTATCAGTTTATATCAGGAACAATTTTAAGTTTTATAGGAGCAGCAATAGTAGGCTTTGAATCAGTTAGTTTATCTACAAACTCAATTTATGCAATATTATATTTAGGTCTATTTGGAACTTTGTTTTGTTACTTTGTATCAGTTTGGGTGCAGAAATATGTCAGTTCAGTACGAGTTGCGCTGATATTTTCTCTCGAACCAGTTTTTGCCGCCTTTTTTGGTTATTTAGCTTTAAATGAAAAACTTAACGAAAAAGAAATAACAGGCATGTTTTTAATTCTTTCGGGGGTAATTATGTATCAGGTTTTTAGGAGCGATATTTTGAGGAAAAAGACTTTGAAAATTAAAAATTGATGGTCGGGAACAAGTACCTCCTTTAAATTGTAACAATCCATAAATAGCTATTGTTTTGATTATTGTAAATACACGAAATTTTCAGTAAAATTTCTCAAAATTGTTCATAAATTCATATTTTAATATCAAAAAGTTTTCTATCTTTGCAATATGGTAGATAAAAGACATACATACATAGATTTATTTGCTGGTTGTGGAGGACTTTCCCTAGGCCTCTATCAAACTGGAATTTGGCAAGGAATTTTTGCAATTGAAAAAAGTCCTGATGCTTTTGAAACTTTAAAATATAATTTAATTGATATAAAAAAACACTTTGATTGGCCTGAATGGTTACCTGAAAAAAATCATGATATAAACGAAGTTTTACACATACATAAACAAGAATTAATAAAATTAAGAAGTAAAATAGATTTAGTTGCAGGAGGTCCACCATGTCAAGGTTTTTCAATGGCAGGTAGAAGAATTGAAGGCGACGAAAGAAATGATTTGATAAATTCTTATATAAAATTTATTGATTTTGTAAGACCTAAATTGATTTTTTTTGAAAATGTTAAAGGCTTTACATTAGGTTTTAAAAATAACAAACAAAAAGGCAAAGCATATTCAACTTATGTTGTTGAAGAACTTGAAAAATTAGGATATTCTGTTAAAGGGCAATTAATAAATTTTTCTGAATATGGAATTCCACAAAAAAGAACTCGATTTATTTTAGTTGGTATCCAGAATGAATTATTGATAAACAATAAGAATATCAATAAAGATACATTTTTTAAGCAAATTGAAAATAATAAAGAAGCATTTTTAATAAATAAAGGTTTAGAAATTAACCCAACGTTAGAAAATGCAATTTCTGATTTATTACAGTCAAACGGAACAATAGAAGCTGAAACAACTAATTTTAAGGCTGGTATTTATGGTAAAACAAATTCAAAATATCAAAAATTTGCAAGAAAAAACATTACAGAAGAAAGCAAAGTAGATAGCCACAGATTTGCAAAACATACAGAAGCAGTAAAAAAAAGATTTCAAATTGCTATAAATGAAAAACTATCAAGCGCAGAATATCGAGAACGTTTTAAATTGAAAAAAAGTAGCACAAAAATTTTAGAAGCAAAAAAGCCAACACCAACAATAACAACTTTGCCTGATGATTATATTCATTATTGTGAACCTCGTATAATGACTGTTAGAGAATACGCAAGAATTCAATCCTTCCCTGATAACTATCAATTTAAAGGGAAATACACCACAGGTGGGAAACGAAGAACACAAGAAGTGCCAAGATATTCTCAAATTGGTAATGCAATTCCGCCATTATTTGGTGAACAAGTAGGCTTAGCTTTAAAAGAACTTCTCAAATGAACAAACTGCAATTTAAAATAAGTGCTGCATTAAAAAATATTATTGGTAGAGATTTAATTACTGATGATTTTATAGCTGTTTTTGAGTTGGTTAAAAATTCCTATGATGCTTACGCATCAGAAGTTAAAATTATTTTTGAAGATGATAGAATAATCATATCTGACAATGGAAAAGGTATGAGTTTTCAAGACTTGCAAGACAAGTGGCTATTCCTTGCTTATTCTGCAAAAAAAGAAGAAAAAGAAGATAACAGTATTAAAGATGATGCTGATTACAGAGATAAAATACAAGCAAAAAGATATTTTGCCGGAGCAAAAGGAATTGGTCGTTTTTCATGCGATAGATTAGGTAACGAACTTATCCTTACCACACGAAAAGATAAAACAGATAAGGTTGAACAACTACATGTAAAGTGGGACGATTTCAACAATTCGGAAGATGAATTTATAAATATTTCTGTATCACATGAAACACTACCAGTAAGTAACTTTCCTAATCTACAAAAAGGAACAGTATTAGAGATTTCACACCTTAATTCTGAATGGTCAAGAAAAAAATTATTAGGATTAAAACACTCTCTTGAAAAATTAATAAATCCATTTGAAAGTAATGCTCAATTTGAAATTAAAATATCATGCGAAACAGAGCTTTATGAGGATAATAATGGAGTTTATAAATCAGGGGCAACAGAGAGAAAAGGAAAAAAATACTCTGAAAGAGATAAGGTAAATGGTTCTGTGAATAATTTTATTTTTGAAAAATTAGAAGTAAAAACGACACAAATTATAACTCATATTGGTAAAGATGGAATTATCACAGAACTAATTGATAGAGGAGAATTAATATACAAAATTAAAGAACCAAATACAAAGTATAATTATTTGGAAAATGTTAATTTTAATATCTTTTATCTAACAATAGTTCGTTAATTTTTTTTATAAATACCTGAAAATCAATGAAATTATTGAAAAAAAAGTGTTAAAAAATTTGATTAAGTGCC
>JAFGUD010000141.1 GCA_016938685.1 Bacteroidales bacterium
CGAAAACGAAAACCGTGTATTTATTGTGGCGCGTGAAAAGCAAAACCTCGAAGTTTTAATTGAACTGATGACCCTCGCTGTAAATACCGATGCACTGAACCAGGAGGATGTGATTGTTTCCAATGCCCGTCATTACGAAATTCTTAAAAATGCCCATGCCGCTATCGAACGCGTTCTTAACGGACTTGACACTGCCATTACCGGCGATTTCCTTTCTCAGGACATTCGCGAATGTTTGCACTATTTAGGTGAAATAACCGGCGAAATAACTACCCACGAAGTGCTTGGACATATTTTTAAAAATTTCTGCATCGGAAAGTAACCACATTTTACCCCAGCGAAAGCAGTGTATAAATATTCCATTGGGTTGCAATTCCACATAGCCTACCGTTTTACTATTTTACCAAAGAGAAAATTACTGTACCCTTTTATTTTAAGTTTCATTCAGTAAAAAAATCAACAAAAACAGGGTTGGGAATGTTACACTCAAATTCAATTCTCAGGTTGATGCCGATTTTTTATTGGATGTATGATTGTATATAAATACAACATGGCGTGAAATCACACAATTCAAAAAAAATGCCTGATAAACACTTCATAATGAAATATTAATAATTAAATTTATGAGGTAATACAATTACAACAATGCCAAAAATTAAATTTTACACCAGGCAATTTGGTAAATCGAGAAAGTTTCTAAGAGAATTGAATGTTTTGGAAATACCTCAGTGCAGAGATAAAATTTCGATCAACCATAAAAAATACATCGTAGACAGTGTTATTCAAGCTGGTGACCACCTGGAAATACTGGTTACCAAAATAAGAAAGTTTAAATTTCTTTCGTTTATGAGTTTTTTATTTTTTTGGCTGACTGTCTATTTTTGAATTACAGGAAGAAAAACTATTGCGGGAATCTTCACTGCAAAGATGCAGAGACTGAGAAAAACCAGTTTGGAATCATCTTTTTGTTTGCTATGATTTTTGTGATTTGGTGATTTTACGGCAATGCTTTTGTCCCCAAAACACAATCTCGGTAATTTTGAAATTGTTCAAACCATTCGAATCATTCAAACTATTTCAAACCATTCAAACTGTGCTTTATTATTCTACCACCACCAAAAACGGATTTTCTCCCAACTCAATTTCCAGTTTTTGATTTCCCATTTCAATTGTTGTTTTTTCCGATGTTGAGTTTTCATCAAAAAAGTCGGTTGGATTGCCGGCAAATACAATGTAATCCTGATTGATTTCTTTGGGTAAACTAAAGGAATAAACATTAGGTAAATTAAAATAAGACGAAACCGGGCCTCTCAGATAAACCTTGTTCCTGTTTTTTTCGCTGATGGAATAACAACTTCTTTCTTCATCATCAATAATGACCCCAAAGTGTCCTTTGTAATAAAATGAATTCAGCAGGTATGGCACATAATTATTTTTTTGTGCCTCTTCACCAAACCTTGATCTTCTACCACTTTCCATTGTTTTTTGTATTAGACTTTCCGGCACCATCCTTTTCCCCAAATCATAAGAAATTATTTTTTGAAAATCCCCCTCTTTAAATTCAAACAAACTAAAAATATTAGTTGTGGAAAGAAATTGTCGTTTGTTGATGGAAGTAAAACTATTGTTGACAATCATCATTAACTCAGGATAGGGACTTTCCTCGCGGGGAATAAATCGTTGTGTTATTTGTTTTTTTTCAAAATTATAAATGCCCGCAAAATAAGGTTCCTGCTCATACGCTTTAATGTTGAGTAGAAAAACATTATTGTCGTCAATAACCTGAATGTCTTTTCCATAAAAACCATCCAGCCGGTAATCGTTCTGCATTTTTCCGCTGTAATCAAAAACACAAATCCGGTTTGAATTATCAAGAGCATAA
>JAFGUD010000142.1 GCA_016938685.1 Bacteroidales bacterium
ACCATCAGGGTTTTGACTTTTATTGAGAAATATATTTAAAATAAGGCTATTATGCTGAAATTGTTTTTCAAATGCATAATTCGGGTTGAAGCAACTTGCTGGAAAGAACGGAATGTCAGAAAACAAAATGAAATTATTGAAATCGGTGCCGTAAAAATTAACAGAAGAGGTGATATTTTAGACGAATTCAACGAATTTGTTAAACCTAAACTAAATCCGAAACTTTCTCCTTTTTGCAAAGAACTAACTACAATTACCCAAAATGAAATTGACAACGCCGATTATTTTCCTGCTGTAATTGAACGTTTTAAAAATTGGATAAACTTAGACGATTTTTTTTATCTTTGTAGTTGGGGATTTTATGATAAAAATCAATTTGTAAAGGACAGTGAACTTCATCAACTTGATACAAATTGGCTCAAAAATCATATTAGCCTGAAACATCAATACACAGAAATAAAAAAACTCAAAAAACATATTGGAATGGCAAATGCCCTGAAAATTGAAAATATTCCACTTAAAGGTACTCATCACAGAGGAATTGATGATGCAAAAAACATTGCACAAATATTCATTGCAAACATTACAAAATGGACTTTTTAAATTATTAAAACCCAAAATTATGAAAAAACTAATCTTTCTTTTGCTAGTCGCCGGTTTTCTGTTTGCATGCTCAAATAATGATGAATCAAAAAGAACTTTTGAGTATTTTGAAAAAAACTTAAAGGCTGAAATGACTTATGAGAAAATCGAAAATGTGTTTGGAGAACCCGATAGAAATATTGGAAGCGGCATTAACATTTATGTTTATGATTTAGATGACGGAACTGAAATATGGATTGGATATGTTGATAAAATCTACTACGTTTACCATCAAGATAAAGACGAAACCTTACTGCACGAATTGATAAAAAACGAATAACTCAAATTATAATGGAATCAATAAAAAAACTATACAAAATAGGCAACGGACCATCTAGTAGCCACACAATGGGACCAAAATTTGCGGCTGAAATATTCGCTAAAAAAAACCCAAATGCTAAATCGTACAAAGTATATTTATATGGCAGCCTGGCTCTTACTGGAAAAGGGCACATGACAGACTATATTATTGAAAAAACATTGCCCAAACCAACCGAAATAATCTGGAAAAATGAAGAGTCGCTCCCACTACACCCTAACGGAATGATTTTCGAAGCTTGCGATTATTCAGACAAAATTACAGATATATGGGAAGTTTACAGCATTGGAGGTGGTTCTATTATGGATAAAAACAGCGAACAAACCGAAAAACACATTTATCCGCACCAAACAATGGCAGAAATTATTACTCATCTCGAAGAGCACGGCGGTACTTTTTGGGAATATGTTCAGAAAACTGAAGGCGAAGGAATTATGGATTATATGCTTGAAATTTGGAATACAATGAAAGCAGCAATAAAACGAGGTTTGGAAACAGACGGAACTTTGCCTGGGATATTAAAACTTCGCCGAAAAGCTCCTTCTTATCACGTAAAAGCCAGAATGCAAAACAATTTTGCTGTTGATGATACTTTTCTATTTGCATACGCCTTGGCTGTTTCTGAAGAAAATGCCGCTGCCGGAATAGTTGTTACTGCTCCTACTTGTGGTTCTTCGGGTATTTTACCGGCTGTTTTGTATTTATTGTATAAAAAATATGAATTTTCAGAAGTCAGAATTCTAAAAGCCTTACTTGTTGCAGGTTTAATTGGAAATTTAATTAAAGATAATGCTTCTGTTTCTGGGGCTGAAGTTGGTTGTCAGGGAGAAGTTGGTGCTGCCTGTTCAATGGCTGCTGCTGCTGTTACTCAACTTATGGGTGGAACAATGTATCAAATAGAATACGCTGCTTCGTCGGGATTAGAACACCATCTTGGACTAACTTGCGACCCTGTTGCCGGATTAGTACAAGTTCCGTGTATTGAAAGAAACGCTTTTGGCGCTCAACGTGCATTAGATGCAGCTTTATACGCCATTCACTCCGACGGAAGACACTTAATACCGTTTGACAATGTTGTAGAAGTTATGGAACAAACCGGACATGATTTACCAAAACTTTACAAAGAAACTTCTCTGGGAGGACTTGCAACTCTTGGGTTAACAGGAAGAAAACCGAAATAGACAAAAAGTTTTTAAATAACACAAATTCAACTATTTTTGCCACAATAGTTTAAGATTTAACATTCATTTTTCGATATTCAAAATTAAAATTTAACTCCGATGAGAAGTTCATTCGTTAGAAAACTTAATTACCTGAAATTTTTAGTAAAAAAACCGTTAAAAATTAACGATGATTATTTGAATTGGCTAAGATTTGCCAACGCTGGAATGCTAGAGAGAGGAAACTTGTACTGTTTTGATTACGCTTTCAAAAATCTACCTACAAATAGCCCTGTTTTTGAAATAGGCTCTTTCTGCGGACTATCGACAAACATAATGTCTTATCTTTTAAAAAAATACAATAAAAACAACAAAATTATTACTTCCGACAAATGGCAATTTGAAGTTGACGATAAAAACAAAAATACTCTTGGGGAATCAAATATGACTCTGGAAGAATATCAAATATTTGTGAAAGAAACATTCATCAGAAATGTGAATTTTTTCAGCAAAGATAATATCCCATTCCCAATTGAGGTTTATTCTGATGAGTTTTTTGAATTGTGGGATAAAGAAGAAACCGTAAAAGATATATTCGGAAGAGAAATTAAGCTTGGTGGAAAAATGTCATTTGCATTTATTGATGGAAATCACACATACGAATTTGCAAAACGAGATTTTGAAAATGTAGCTAAACACCTTGATATTGGAGGTTTTGTCTTTTTTGATGACAGTTCTGATTTTTCGTATTTTGGTTGTGCTGATGTGATGAAAGATATTCTAAATAATCCTGATTTTAACCTCGTTATAAAAAACCCGAATTATTTATTTCAAAAAATTAAATAAAAAAAATCCATTTTTAAGTTTTTCAATTCTTAAAAATGGATTTATATTTTAACTTATTCAGCATTTATAACATCCCAAAGCATATCTTTAAGTTGCTCCAAACCTTTGTGGGCAACCGAAGAGATTATTACATAAGGCAAACTAACTTTAATATTTCCTTTAACATAATCCATCAGTTCTTCATCTAATAAATCGCTTTTGGTAATTGCCAAAACACGTTTTTTATCCAATAATTCAGGATTGTATTTTTTTAATTCATCTAACAATATCCTATATGCTTCATTAATGTCGTCGCTATCAGCAGGAATGACAAAAAGCAATACAGAATTTCGCTCAATGTGGCGTAAAAACCTCACACCCAAGCCCTTACCTTCTGCTGCGCCTTCGATTATTCCCGGAATATCAGCAACAATAAAAGACTGATAATCTCTATATTTTACGATACCCAAATTAGGAATAAGCGTGGTGAAAGGATAATCAGCAATTTTGGGTTTTGCAGCACTAATTACCGACAATAACGTAGATTTTCCAGCATTCGGAAAACCCACTAATCCAACATCGGCAAGAAGTTTTAATTCAAGAACAAAACTTCTTTCCATTCCCTCTTCGCCTGGTTGTGCGTACCTTGGTGTTTGGTTTGTCGAAGACTTAAAATGAGAATTACCCAAACCTCCTCTTCCGCCGGCAACAAGAACTTTCATTTCTTCATCTTGAGTAATTTCAAGAAAAACTTCATCGGTTTCTGCATCTTTTGCAACTGTACCAAGAGGAACGTCAATTATTATATCTTGTCCATCAGAACCAAATTTGTTTCCGGACGAACCAGGTTTACCATTTTCAGCGTGATAATGTCGTTTAAATTTCAAATGTAAAAGCGTCCACATACTTGCTTTTCCACGTAAATAAATATGACCACCTCTACCTCCGTCACCACCGTCTGGTCCCCCTTTGGGTATGTATTTTTCTCTACGTAAATGAGTTGAACCGGAACCTCCGTTACCGGATATACAATAAATTTTTACGTAATCTATAAAATTTGTTTCTGCCATTGTTCTCTAATATTTAGCGGAACAAAATCTGTCAAATTCAAAAAGTTTAACGGGTTTTCTACAGAAATTTTATGCATAATTTCTTCCCCCATATTTTTGACAAATCTTGCTCTGATTTCTTTAAAATGTCCTTCTATTGATATCATATAAAAGTCTGTACCAAACAAAGTTCTGTCTGCTACCCACTTGTTAAGTTTAAAAAGTTCTATAAACTTTGAATGCATTTCAGGGATATGGATGATATAAGAAACATCAGAATACACATTAGGAAAACGCTCCATTAAATTTATCGTTGAAAAAGTCCATTCTTTGTCATTCCTCGTTTTTTTATCCCATTCACTGTCTCCACCAAAATGCGCCAAATTTAGTCTTAATTTTGGGAATGTCCTCAAAACGGGTTCCCATTTTTTCGGATCATTAAAATATTTCTCAAATTGCTTTTTAAAATAAAAATTCTTTCTTTCTGTTTCTAATATTAATTTACCTTCCTCGTCTATGTCATAATAATTAAGTTTAAATTTATTTTTGCTGGCATGAACAGTTCCCGAGCCACTATGCGTTGTTACCGGAATATCATAATGTTCACAAATCTCATATATTTTCATTAAATTGGGATGCGAAGGTAAATATCCTAGAGAAGGATAAATTTTCACACCGAAAAAATTATAATCTTTCGAAAATGCTTTTTCAAACACTTCTAAATGAGCTTTATTATTAGGACTAATTGCAACAAAAGGAAGAAATTTTGAAGGATGCTTATCCCTTATTGTTTTCATTTCATTTAATTGATCAAAAATATCTTTATTTACTGCTCCATATATACCTGGCTTAAAATCCATCATCAACGGACAAAAAATTGAATTTGGAGGACAGCTACTTATAAGCAAATCAGCAATTTCTCCCATAGATTTTTTCGCAACTAGATCGATAAAATATGCATAATTTGATAATTTATCATCTTCATCAAGACTAATAAGGTCCATTAAAGATTCTAACTGCATCAAAAAATCGACATTTACCAAAAAAGGAATTCGTATTCCAAAATATTTATCCGGAATATAATCTTTATTAAAAATATGAGCATGAACATCAAAATTAAAATTGCCTGTCTGCAGCACTGATTTTAATTGGTTATCAACACGTTCTTTTGTTGATTTTGTTATTTCTTTTGTAAATTTCAGCATAATTTTTGCTTTCAACAAAAGTACGAACTTTAAAACTTTAATAAAAATTAAAATTAAGATTAAAAAAATTTCTTTTCATACGTTTTTTTTTCTTCTTTTGTAAAAAATAGACTGCTATGCTAAAGCCTTTAAAAATACATGCGAAAAACTTTTTACCGTTTGTCCACTTCGATAAAGAGCAATCAATATTTAAGATCGAAGGCAAATCGATTCCCGAAGACAGTGCCGAATTTTATTCGGGTGTTTTTGAATGGCTAAATCTATACAAAGAACAGCCAAATAACGAAACTATTTTAGTCTTAAAATTAGACTATTATAATTCTTCGTCAGCTCGTGAAATAGCAAATATTATTAAACTTTTTGATGAATTGTACCAAAAAGGTCACAACATAAAAATTCAATGGATGTATAATCCTGACGATGAAGTTATGAAGGAAAATGGAGAAGATTTCAGCATCCTGTTCTCTGTACCTATTGATATTATTGACTATATCGAATAAACCACACAATTTAAGTAATATAAAAAAAGATTTTATATGTATAATGAGATTAAAAACTTTTTGCAAAAAGAGTTAGAATCAATTAAAGAAGCCGGACTTTATAAAGCTGAGCGAATTATTGCTACTCCTCAGGGAGCAGAAATAAGCCTTACTAACGGAAAAACCGTTTTAAATTTTTGTTCAAATAACTATCTAGGTTTGTCTTCTCATCCAAAAATTATTGAGGCAGCTAAAAATGCGCTTGATACACACGGGTACGGAATGTCTTCTGTTCGCTTTATTTGCGGAACACAAGATAATCACAGAACATTAGAAGAAAAAATCGCAAGATTTTTCGGCATGGAAGACACAATTTTGTACGCTGCTGCATTTGATGCAAACGGTGGTGTTTTTGAACCTCTCTTAACCGATGAAGATGCTTTAATTTCTGACCAACTTAACCACGCTTCTATTATTGACGGTATCAGACTTTGTAAAGCGCAAAGATTCAGATACAAACATGCCGACATGAGCGATCTTGAAGAGCAACTGAAACAAGCAAAAAATGCTCGTTTTAAAATGATTGTTACTGATGGAGTATTCTCTATGGACGGAGACATTGCTAAACTTAACGAAATTTGTGATTTAGCTGAAAAATATGACGCAATGGTTATGGTTGATGATAGCCACGCATCAGGTTTTATTGGCAAAACCGGACGAGGAACTCACGAATATCACAATGTTATGAACAGAGTTGATTTAATTTCAAGCACTCTTGGTAAAGCTCTTGGTGGAGCAATGGGTGGCTTTATTACTGCAAAACAAGAAATTATTGACATTCTTCGTCAACGCTCTAGACCTTATTTATTCTCTAATTCACTTTCTCCTGTTATTGTTGGAGCAGCTTTGCAAGTATTTAACATGCTTACTGAAACTACCGAACTTAGAGATAAATTAATGTGGAATACTGAATATTTCAAAGAAAAGATTCAAAAACTCGGTTTCGATATAAAACCAACTCAATCTGCGATAGTTGCAATTATGCTTTATGATGCTAAATTATCACAAGATCTTGCATCAAAATTATTAGAAGAAGGAATTTACGTTACAGGTTTCTACTATCCTGTAGTTCCAAAAGGCGAAGCCAGAATCAGAGTTCAGCTTTCTGCCGCTCATGAAAAAGATCATATTGACAAAGCTGTTGCAGCTTTTGAAAAAATTGGTAAAGAGCTTGGTATTATTAAATAAACCTCAATTTTCAAAACTTTTTCACATCAAAAAACCTAACTATCAACTAGTTAGGTTTTTATTTATTTTATAAAACAAATAACACTTTCAAAACAAAATAATGCAACTTATAGATACTCACGCACATTTATTCTGGGACAAATTCGATGATGATTTTGAACAAGTAATAGAAAGAGCAAAAGAAAAAGGAATTTCGAAAATTTTTAACCCAAACGTTGATTCAACAACAATTGATAAACTTTTAGAGATAAGTAAAAATTATCCCGAAAATATTTTTCCATTGATGGGGCTTCATCCTGGTTCTGTAAAAGAAGATTTTGAAAAAGAACTTGAAATAATTGAAAAACATCTCAGAAACGGCAAATTTTATGGCGTTGGAGAAATTGGAATTGATTTGTACTGGGAAGAAAATAAAAAATTTCTACCACAACAAACCGAAGCATTTATTTATCAAATAAAACTTGCAAAAGAACTAAAACTGCCAATTGTTATTCATACACGAAAATCATTTAATGAAATATTTAATGTTATTGATAAAGAAAATGACGACAACTTATTTGGAATTTTTCATTGTTTTTCCGGAAATATAAATCAGGCAGAAAAAATACTTGAATATGGCGGTTTTAAGCTTGGTTTAGGCGGAGTTCTGACTTACGAAAACACAAAACTACCAAAAGTTATTTCTAAAATAGGAATAGAACACCTTGTTTTGGAAACAGACGCTCCTTTTTTACCACCCGTGCCAAAAAGAGGAGAAAGAAACGAAATTTCTTTTATGTATTATGTTGCTGAAAAATTAGCAGAAATAAAAAATATTTCAGTTGAAACTGTAGCTGAAGAAACAACAAAAAACGCAACTGAAATTTTCGGGAACATGTTCTAAAAGTATAAAATTCCTACTCCTAAAACATATTGAAAAATTTTCTTATTTAACCTTATTTATATATCTTTATAAAAATTTTCTAACCTGAAAAATTATAAATTTATGCAAACTTTAAAAGAAAGATTAGCTAAAAAAATCGAAGAACACCGTCCTCGTACAGTCAGATTACTAAAAGAATTTGGAGATGTAAAACTAGGAGAAGTAACAATTGGCCAAGCAATTGGTGGAATGAGAGGCGTAAAAGTTCTTGTAACCGACATTTCTTACCTTGACCCAATGGAAGGAATTAGATACAGAGGCAAAACATTACCTGAAGTATTTGAATTGTTGCCAAAACCGGCAGGAAAAGAATTTCCTCATGTTGAAGGACTTTGGTTTTTCCTTTTAACAGGCGATATTCCTACTAAATCAGAAGTTGACGAACTAGTTGAAGATTTCAAAAAACTACGTAAAGTACCACAATACGTAAAAGATATTTTAAATGCTGCTCCGGCTGATTCACATCCGATGGCTCTTTTCTCTATGGCAGTTGTTGCTATGCAAAAAGAATCGAAATTTTACAAAGCCTACAACGAAGGACTTGATAAAATGACAGCTTGGGAACCAATGTTAGAAGATTCTACAGATCTTTTGGCTAAAATGCCCGGAATTGCCGCATACATATACAGAATGAAATACAAAAACGGAGAACACATTGAAGACGATATGAGCCTTGACATGGGTGGAAATTTCGCACACATGATGGGTATTCCTGTTCCTTACGATGATGTTGCACGTATGTATTTTATTACTCACGCTGATCATGAAAGCGGAAACGTTTCAGCTCATTCTACACACCTTATTGCATCTGCCTTGTCCGATGCTTATTATTCAATTTCAGGAATGTTAAACGGACTAGCAGGACCTTTACATGGGCTGGCAAATCAGGAAGTTCTTCGTTGGATTCAAGAAGTTATGAATCAAATGGACAACAAAGTTCCAACTGAAGAGGAAATGAAAAAATTTGTTTGGGATACATTAAATTCCGGACAAGTAATTCCTGGATACGGACACGCTGTTCTTAGAAAAACTGACCCTCGTTACACAGTTCAAAGAGATTTTTGTTTGACACATTTAAAAGACGACCACTTATTCAAATTTGTTGACGTGCTTTACAAAGTAGTACCTGATATTTTAAGAGAACACGGAAAAGCAAAAAATCCTTGGCCAAACGTTGATGCTCAATCGGGTGTTATTCAATGGTTCTATGGACTTCGAGAATACGATTTTTATACTGTTTTATTTGGAGTAGGACGTGCAATAGGAACTTTAGCAAACATTACCTGGGACAGAGCTTTGGGTTATCCAATTGAAAGACCAAAATCACTTACGACTGATATGGTTGAAGCAGTTGCAGGAATTAAATAATTTGAAGATTATTCAATTTGAAAATTAACGTCTCTATTTTGAGGCGTTTTTTTGTGCAAAAAACTAAACAATCTAAAAAATCATTTTCGTTTTAACAGATATTTTTACTTTTGCAAGCCTAATTTACCAATACACTTTGAGTAATTTCAGTAATGCACATTACTCAAAAGTCTTTTTGGAACAAAAAAACTTTATTTATTCCATTCTTTTTAAAAATAATTAAAATGAAAAAAATATCTTTAATATTTTCCC
Source organism: Bacteroidales bacterium (assembly GCA_016938685.1). GTDB lineage: Bacteria > Bacteroidota > Bacteroidia > Bacteroidales > JAFGUD01 > JAFGUD01. Next base: position 9,470 of record JAFGUD010000142.1, read on the forward strand.
TTTTATTACTAATATCAATTGGCGTTTTTAGTCAAGATTTCGTCAAAATAGTTTTACTTGACTCTGCGCTTCAAACTCCTATTAGCAATGTAAAAATAACCAACAAAACACTAAATTCAATTTCTTACAGCGGTTTTAACGGTTCTCAAGCAGTAGAAATTATCGGCTCAACTGCGGTTCTAGTTCTTGAACATCTTTCATACAATAAAAAAACGATCAGAATTACTGCTAATGACCCAAGTCCTAAGTATATTTACTTAAGCCAAAACAACGTCGAAATCAACGAAATAGTTGTTTCTGCATCAAAAAACGATGAAGTAAAAAAATCGACTCCTTACTTAATTAAAACTATTTCAAATGATGAAAACGAAAAAAGTTTACTCTTTTCAGTAGATGATTATTTACAAAATCAATCTAATTTTAGCGTAAGCCGACCTCAAGGAATTTATACTAATTCGCCAATAATTACAACAAGCGGAATGGGTGGAATTCCGGGCAGAACTTTGGTTATGTTTAATGGAATTTCATTAAACAAAACTGATGACGGAAATGTAAACTGGAATATGCTTTCTGCATCAAACATTGAAAAAACAGAAATAATAGCTAACTCAGCATCAACAATATACGGAAATAATGCAATGGGCGGAGCAATCAATTTTATATCCAAAAAACCAGTAAAAAAAGGATTCGAAGGATTTGCTAGTGCTTTTTACGGCTCATTTAACACAATTGGAGCCGAATTTAATGTTTCGTATCAAAAAAAGAAAGCAAAAGGATTCTATTTTAATGCAAATGTTTTTTCACAAATGAGCGACGGATATATTTCTACACCAGATTCGTTACAATTTTCCGGCACTGAATATATACCTACTTATTTAAAAGAAATAAAAGCAAATTTACTAATTGGCTATAACCTTAACAACTATAAAAATGTCGAAATAATTTATAATTTTTATGATGACGAAAGAGGTTTAGGTGAAAAAATTCAGGAAGAAAAAGGCAGCTACACAGAACATGACTCGCAATTAATTATAGCAAAATTTGATTCTAAAAAGCATAAAACAAACTGGGGATTAAATATATATGCACAAAATGAATCATATTTCAAAAATATTGAAAAACTTAAAAACAACGATTATTCGCTAATATACGTAGATTCAAAAAGACAAGATGTTGGAAGTAATATTTTTCTGAATTACAAACCTGTAAACAAAATTGGACTAACAAGCGGAATCAACTTAAAATACGGAAATGTAGATGGACGCGACAATTATCAAACATCGTCTGACATTGTTATAAACAAAGGAGAAATTGTTTCGGCAGAAGGATTTATTCAAACTAAAATCAGTCCATTAAACAATAATAATTTGAACTTAATTCTTGGAGCAAACTACAATAATAGCTATTTGCAAAATGCGGAATTTTCGATAGAAAATCCAACTTCGGCAACTGATTTTATGACTGATTTTACCGGAAAATTAGAAAATAATGTTTTCGAAAACATTTCATTTAACAGCGGAATAAGATATAATTTTGCTAAAAAATTCAGTATTTGGTCTTCTTTCAATAGAGGCTATAATGCGCCTTCGCTTGATGATATGACCAGAAGTGGACTAATTAGATATGGGTTTAAACTTGCAAACCCAAATTTGCATTCCGAAAATTTATACAACACAAACTATGGTCTGGGATTTTATTCAAAAAATATTAGTATATCACTTGACGGAAATTACAACATCGGCAATGATTTTATATATTATGTGGAAACCGGCGATGCTATTTTTGGAGGAAACAAAAAAATAATTCAAAAACAAAACATCACTCAAGTAAAAATGTATAATTTCAATGCAGATTTAAGTTACAAACTCAAAAAATTTGAAATTTTCGGGAACTACACATACAATATATCTGAAATTTCAGCATTTGAATCACAACCTGAACTTGAGGGAAAATATTTAATGTATTCTCCTGTACATAAAGCAAATGCGGGAGTTCTATTAAAACTTTCAATTTACACAATTTCGTTAACTTCTCATTATACTTCAGAACAATTCACAGACAACGAAAATATTAGTACAATTTCACCTTACTATACTTTCGATTTTAAAATTAGCTCAATGTTTTTCAACAAATTAGAAGTAAGTTACGGCATACAAAACTTATTTGATTATAAATATGTACTTTATGACAACCAACTTAGTATTGGTAAATTTTATAATATCAGCATGAAATATCATTTCTAAGACAAACACTTAGTTTTTATTTTTAAATTCAAATTCGCCAGAATATTTTTTATTTCCGTAATATAATATTTTGTATTCGTTTTTTTTAATTTTGCAACTTATTCAAAAAAAGGAAGGACGTGAACAGGCGATTTTATTTTTTCATTCTATTTGTTTTTATTTCAACCACTTTATTTAGCCAAAATATTGACAGCTTAATTATTGAGTCAAAAAAATTGACCAAAGAAAAAAAAGGCGAAATATTGTTAGAAATTGGGCAAATTTATTTCAATAATTTTGATTTAGACAGCGCACTAAAATACTATAATTTTGCGTCTGATAACCTTACATCTGATGAGAATTTAATGTCTTTGAACCAAAATATAGGTCTTGTTTATTTTTACAAAGATGATTTTAAAGAGACATTAGAATATTTTCAAAAATCTTTAACTTATTCAATTTCAATTGGTTATGACAGCCTTATAGCCTGTCGATATTCTGACATCGGCGTTGTATATGACTACCTGACAGCTTATGACAAAGCCGTAGAATATTATTTTAAAGCTTTAAAAATTTTTGAGAACCTAAATGACAAAGCAGCTATTGCAAAGATTTACAACAATTTAGGTGTAATATACAAAAACAGAGGTCAATTTGAACCTTCGCTTGAATATCTTGAAAAAGCCCTTGAGCTCAAAAAAGAAAGTGGAGCTAAAAATATTGAAATAGCTTCGACTTATGTTAATATTGGAGCTACCGAAGAAGAAATTAAAAATTACGACAAAGCATTAAAAAACTATCAAATTGCATTTAAAATATTCAAACAAGAAAATTTTGACAAATACATTGCGGTTTGCCAAAGTAATATTGCAGGGATTTTTTATTATCAGAATATTTTAGACAGTGCAATTATATACAACGAATTATCAATAAAAACGAACTTCGAAATAGATAACAATCTTGGTTTGGTAAGCGCTTATTTTCTCAAAGGTAAAATATTTATCAAATATAAAAATAATGACAGTGCAATTTTTTATCTTGAAAAAGCAAACAAATTAGCCGAAGAACTTGGAGTTATTGACAAAAAAGAAAAAATATTAACCGATTTAATTTCTATATACGAAACTAAAAACTATTTTTCTAAAGCATTTTTTCTGCAGAAAGATTTATTGATAATTAAAGATAGCTTAAATAACGAAAAACTAAATGACAAAATTGAAACACTTCAAATAATTTACGAAACCGAAAAAAAAGAACAACAAATATCTAATTTACACGAAGTTATTAATAAAAACAAACTACTTTTAATAGCTGTTGCATTTATTCTTTCGTTGATGATAATTTTGGGTTTTATGATTTTCCGTCAAAAGTTAGCAAAGAGCAGATATGAGGCTAAGTTATTCAATCAGAAACTATTACGTTTGCAAATGAATCCACATTTTATTTTTAACGCTTTAACTTCCATTCAATCATTCATGCTTGAAAAAGACACAAAACAAGCCGCAATTTATTTATCTGCATTCTCAAAACTTACACGTTCTATTTTAAACAATTCACGCGAAGAATTTATTACTTTGCAAGAAGAATTTGAGACAGCAGAAAATTACCTGAAAATCCAACAAATGCGATATGAAAACAAATTTAATTTCAAAATAGAAGTTGACCCAAAACTGGACATGGAAAAATATTTTATTCCACCAATGATTAGTCAGCCGTTTGTTGAAAATGCTGTTGTTCATGGCTTTAAAGACATCGATTACAAAGGCGAAATTATTATTACTTACAAAAAAAGCGAGGAAAATATTCAAATTACAATTGAAGATAACGGAAAAGGCATTTCTAAAAAAAATATAAAAAAACATAAATCTCACGCAACTGATATAACAAAAGAACGTCTTGAGATTTTGAACAAAAATAAAAAGAATATTATTTCGTTTAAAATTATAAATTTAAACGAAATTTCGGAACAATCCGGCACAAAAGTAATTTTCACACTACCAACAATTGAAAAATAAAAATGTATAGAGCCGTAATTATTGATGATGAAAAGAATGCACAAAGTGCTTTGAAAAAAATTTTAGAAGAATTTTGCGATGATATAATTGTTGTAGACCTTGCTAACAATGTAAGATCCGGTGTTGAACTAATAAACAAAGTTCAGCCTCAAATGGTATTTTTAGATATTGAAATGCCGGACGGAACAGGTTTTGATTTATTAGAAAAAATAAAGTTCAGAGATTTTTCGTTAATTTTCTGTACTGGTCACAACGATTTTGCAATTAAAGCATTCAAATATAATGCTATTGATTATGTTTTAAAACCACCTGATATTGAGGATATTATTGCAGCAGTTGATAAAGCAAAAGAGAACTTAAATCTTCAACAAAAAGATGTTGCCGTTAAACATTTGCTCTCTTTTTATCAAAACGCTGACAAAAAAAACGAAAAAATAATTCTCAAAACTGCTTCGGATATTTATGTTGTTCAAATTCAGGATATCTACCATTGTGAATCAGACGGAAGTTATACTGTTTTTTATACAAATGACAACAAAAAAATTACCGTTTCAAAAAACCTGAAAGAGTATGAGTCAATTCTTAATTCTCATAATTTCATAAGAATTCATCAATCACATTTAATAAATCTTGAATACGTAGAAAGATTACACAAAGCTGACGGTGGGTATATTGTTATGAAAAACGGCAGTGAAATTCCCGTTTCTACACGTAAAAAAGAAGCTCTTATTAGTGCATTAGATGGTTTGAATAAGAAATAATTAATTCTGCAACTCAAAATAAATAACATCAGACTCATTCAAATCTGACTTGAGAATTATTTCTTGCTTCAAGTTTCCGCTTTTTATTTGGATTTTGGCTGTATTTGGAGGAATACTGCCCACATTATGAGCATAAAGTATTAATTTATTTTCTTGTTTTGAGGGATCATAATTTACAGTAAATTTATATTCTTCCTTCGTTAATCTGTGCTCCGAAAGCACAACAACATCGTTAAAAATAATTGAAATAGTATCTCCGTCTTCTTTTGCGGATTCAGAAACAATTATCGTGATGCGTTCATTTGGAACCACTATTATACGTCCTTCTTTTAATTCTCTTTTCTCGATTTTTTCTTCTTGAACGATCTGATTATTATTGTTGGGATTATCATTTTTAGGTGGCAACTTTTGTCTGACAGTAATACTTCCCGGAGTACAAGAAAAAGGCTTAATAGCTGTCCAATCGCCTGATAAAAAAGCTGAATCTCCTTTTTCGGAATAATACAATTTACCAGTCTTTATGCACCAATCAAATGCGTTCCTACCTTTATTTTCTTTTAAAATTTTTGTTTCTCTGAAAACAAATTCCTTGTTGACAAAACTACCTGAATACTCAATTTTCCCATAAATATCAGGCTCCTTTATCAAACTAATTTTTGTATGTCCCGAAACACTGTTTCCTTTTTGTTTTACATCTATCGTAAAATTGTAAGTCGATGCAATACCTCCGCTTCCCTGTATCAAAAAACCTTCCCACAAGCCCGACACATCTTGTCCAAATAAATGTGCAGATATTAAAATCAAACTTATGAGAAGATATTTTTTCATTTCATTTTTTTTTAGTTCAGTCCTTTCAGTCAGCAGTCATTTTTACAAATATTCATTATTCTATTATTCTATTATTCTATCATTCCATTATTCAATCATTCCATTATTCAATCATTCTATTATTCAATCATTCTATCATTCTGTTTAATTCTTGTAGAACGGTAACTTAATAACTTCTGCTTTAAGATTTTTATTTCGAACTTTTATGTAAATTTCTGTTCCAAAATTTTTATATTCCGATGCAACATAACCCATTCCAATTCCAAGTTTGAATACCGGAGACATTGTGCCGGAAGTGACTTCTCCTATTTTTTCATCTTTTTCATTTACAATTTCATAGCCATGACGTGGAATTCCTTTATCAACCATTTCAAAACCAACAAGTCTTTTTTTGATTCCGTCTGATTTTAATTTTTCCATAAAATCTCTGTCGATAAAATCGTTTCCCTCAACAAATTTAGTAATCCACCCCAAACCTGCTTCTAATGGCGAAGTAGTATCATCAATATCGTTTCCGTAAAGACAATATCCCATTTCCAAACGAAGTGTATCTCTGGCTCCTAAACCTATAGGCTTAATTCCAAATTCCTGACCTGCTTCAAAAACGGCATTCCATATTTTTTCAGCATCTTTGTTGTACATATAAAGCTCAAAACCACCTGAACCGGTATATCCTGTTGCTGAAATAATCACATTTTCAACACCGGCAATAGCTCCAACTTTAAAAGTATAAAAAGCAATTTCAGATAAATTTACATCAGTTAATTTCTGCAAAACTTTTATAGCTTTTGGTCCTTGAATAGCCAATTGAGCTATGTTATCAGAAGCATTCTCTATTTCTGCTCCAATAGTTTTGTTTTGTTCCACTATCCAATTCCAATCTTTTTCAACATTAGAAGCATTAACGACTAATAAATATTTTTCATTTTCATAATGATAAACAATTAAATCGTCAACAATTCCGCCTTTTCCATTTGGGAAACAGCTATATTGAGCCTTTTCAGGTTCTAATACGGCAACATTGTTGGTTGTTATTTTTTGCACAAGTTCAAAAGCTTTTGGTCCTTTAACCCAAATCTCTCCCATGTGAGAAACATCAAAAACTCCCACTCCATCTCTAACAGTCATGTGTTCTTCGTTTATTCCGACATAAGAAACAGGCATACTGTAACCGGCAAACTCAACCATTTTAGCTCCGAATTGTTCGTGCAAGTGTGTAAAAGGTGTATTTTTCATCTTTTATAATATTAATTATTAAACGTATAAGTGTTTTGGCAAATATAAAAAAAGTCAATAATATGAAAGCTATTAAAGAAAATACTTTGAAACAAAAGTTTTAAATTTTCACAAAAAACACCCAAATTATCTAATAATACTATCATTTTCAAAAACACCATTATAAGTGTTAAGTTATCAAAAAATTAAAATATCATTTTTATTAAAAAATAAAAATGATATATTTGAACTCTGTCAATCATGAAAAAAACAACCAAATGAATTCCGAAACCTCTCTTGTATCCGTTGTTGGCGTAGATGAAACATTATGTGTTAATTGTCATATGTGTATTAGTGTCTGCCCGGTAAAATATTGCAATGATGGCAGTGGCGATATTGTACAAATCAATCCCGACACATGTATTGGTTGTGGAAAATGTATTGAAGCATGTACTCATAATGCTCGTTTCTTTATTGATGATTTCGAGAATTTCACCAATGATTTAATAGCAGGCAGAAAAATTGTAGCTGTTTCTGCTCCTAGTTCTGCTGCAAGTTTCCCTAATGCTCATTTAAAACTTAATTCTTTTTTGAAAGAACTTGGAGTTTCTGCTGTTTTTGATGTGAGTTTTGGCGCGGAATTAACAATCAAATCATATTTAGAGCACATAAAAAATGACAATCCTAAAACCGTTATTGCTCAACCTTGTCCTGCAATAGTAAGTTATATAGAACTGTATAAACCCGAACTTATTCAACATTTAGCTCCGGTTGACAGCCCAATATTGCACACAATTAAAATGATCAAAAAATATTATCCTGATTTCAAAGACCATAAAATTGCAATTGTTTCGCCCTGTATTGCAAAAAAACGGGAATATCAGGCAACCGGACTTGGCGATTACAATCTTGGTATTCAATCAATTGACAAATTTTTACAGACAAATAATATTGATTTAAGTTCTTATCCCGATGAAGATTTTGATAATCCATCTGCCGAAAGAGCTGTTTTATTTTCATCTCCGGGCGGACTTACAAAAACATTGGAAAGATGGGTTCCGGGAATAGAATGCCAAACTAGAAGAATAGAAGGTGTTGAACAAATTTACAAATATCTTGACAAATTACCTCAAATAATTGAAGATGGGAAAGCTCCTTTAATAATTGATTGTCTTAGTTGCGAAAACGGTTGTAACCAAGGACCTGTTACACTCACAAAACACCAATCTCCTGATGAAAGCGAATATTGGGTTCGAAAAAGAGCACAAGATTTAAGACAAAAATATCTTCAGGAAAATGAAAATAATCAGAAAAAAAGTTCAAAAAGTTTCGAAGAACTTATTTCAAAATACTGGAATTCAGATTTTTACGACAGAAAATACACAAATAGATGGGAAAATGTGAATATTAGCTATCCAACAGAAGACGAAATTTCAGACATTTACCACAAAATGCACAAAACGAACTCAGAAGATATTCTAAATTGCTCTTCTTGTGGTTACAATTCTTGCGAAGGAATGGCTATTGCTATTCACAATAAGCTAAACAGACCCGAAAACTGTCATCATTATCTAAAAAAACAATCCAATATTAATTTAGTTGAAGCCGAAAACAGCAGAGAAAAAGTTGAAGCTGTTTTACATACGGCACAAGATGGATTTGTTGAAATTAATAAAGATGAAATTATCGTTGCGGCAAACGATAGTATGAGAAGAATCTTGAAGAAAAAAGACATAATTGGCAAATGTATATTTGACTTTGTTGATCAAAAATACAAAGATTTAATTGAAACTGAAACTAAACAAAGAAAAGGCGGTGCTCATTCTAGTTACGAAGTTGAATTTATCCAATCTGATGGACAAAAAGTATGTTGTTTAATTAGTGCCTCTCCAATGTACGATTTTAAAACACGTACAATAATCGGCTCTTTTGCTATGGTTTCTGATATTTCTAAACTCAAAGAAACAGAAAGACAATTGCGAATAGCAAACGATAGACTAGAACAAAAAGTGCTTGACAGAACAGCAAAACTGAACGAAGCCTTAGAAGAACTTCAACAACAAAAAGAAGAAATTTTAGCTCAAAAAGACGCACTTTCCGATTCGGAAGAAAAAATCAATAATATTCTAAGAATTTTACCCGAACCTGCTTTTGTAATAAATGAAAATGGCTGTGTTTCATTCTGGAATAATGCCATAGAAAAAATGACCGGCATAAAAGCTAAAAGCATAATAGGAAAAGGCGACTACGAATATGCAATTCCTTTTTATGGTAAAAAAAGACCTATTTTAATCGATTTAGTACGTTTAGACGACGGCATTTTAAATGAAAAATATCAAAATATTGAAAAAAACGGTACTACTTTAAAAGCAGAAACTTATGTGCCTAATCTTTTAGGACAAGAACGCTATTTAATTGGCAATGCCACTGCTATTTACGACCAAAAAGGTAATTATTTAGGTGCAATTGAAGTGATTACAGACATTACAGATATTAAAAGAAAAGAAGAACAAATTGAATCGCAGAAAAAAGAATTATTCCAAAAATCTGTTGAAATGTCTGAAATAATGGAAGAACTTAGCGTTAGAAATGAAATAATAGAATCAATTAACGAAGAATTAAGTCAACTTTCTATTGTGGCGTCAGAAACAGACAACGCTGTTGTAATAATGGACGAAAAAGGTAAAATAGAATGGATAAACAAAGCTTTTACCAACATTTACGGCTACTCTTTAAACGATCTTTTTAAAAACAAAGGAGATACGATTTTTACAACTAGCTCTTATGATAAGATCGAAACAGTTTTCGACTATGTTAGAGACAACAAAAAATCAATCACTTACACAAGCATCGAACAAGACATTAACAATAACAAAATTTACACCCAAACAAGTCTATCACCTGTGCTTGATTTGGATAATAATATAACAAATTACGTTGCCGTAAACTCAGACATCACTAAAATAAAAAAAACAGAAGAAATACTTAGAAACAAACAAGAAGAAATTCTTGCTCAAAAAGATGAAATTGAAGAATCTTCAAAAAAAATCCACCAAATTATCCAATCATTACCGGATGCAGGATTTGTTATCAACGCTAGCGGAGAAGTTGAATTTTGGAATGAAGCAATGGAAAAACTAACCGGAATAAAAGCCGAAAATATTTTAGGCAAAGGAAACTATGAATATGCAATTCCATTGTACGGGAAAAGAAAACCTTTACTAATTAATTTTTTTAATCTTGATAAAGAATCTTTTGAAAAAGAATATAAAGCAATTAAAATAAACAAAAACATAATTCAAGCTGAAACTTATGCTCCAAAACTTCCGGGAGGAGGAAAACACCTTATTGGAACTGCTTCTGCAATATACGACAAAGACGGAAAATATAATGGTGCAATTGAAATTATTCACAACATTACTCAAATGAAAGAGTATATGCAAAAAATTGAAATTCAACGAAAAGACATTTTAGCCAGTATAAAATATGCAAAAAATATTCAGGAAGCAGTTTTCCCTCCTTTATCCTTTGTCTCAGAAATAATTCATGATTATTTCATTCTTTTTAGACCAAGAGATATTATAAGTGGCGATTTTTATTGGAGTACCATAAAAGACAATATTCTAATTGTCGCAATTGCTGATTGTACAGGACACGGAGTTCCGGGAGCTCTTATGAGCATGCTAGGAATTTCTTTGCTTAATGAAATTGTAAATGGGAATAATGTTACCGAACCAAATGAAATACTAAACCTGCTTAGATCGCAGGTAATCAAAGCATTAAGACAAGACGAAAATAAAGATTCAAGAGACGGAATGGATATTTCAATTATTTCTTTCAATATTGATAACAATATACTTGAATATTCTGGGGCACATAATCCTCTAGTTTTTATTCGAAACGATGAATTTATTGTTCTAAAAGGAGACAAAATGCCTATTAGCGCTCAATACAACACGTCAAAACCGTTTTCTTTACAAACCTCAAAAGTTGAAAAAGGCGATATTTTTTACATGTTTTCTGATGGATATTCTGATCAGCTTAATCAAGAATACAGAAAACTTATGAGAAAATCTTTCTATAACTTATTATTAAACATCCATAAATTACCATTTGAAGAGCAAAAAACGATACTTGATACAAATCTAAATGAATGGAAAAAAGAAAATTCTCAAACTGATGATATTCTTGTTATGGGATTTTCTCTCGATTATTACTTAAATTTTAAATAATCTTTAAATTTATTAAAATGTTAAAATTTAAAATATTACCAATCAATATCTTACATTTTTATTTTTTAATAAAAACACACCCGTGTGTCTGATTTTCAAAAAAATGATGTTATCTTTGTATGTTTTTCAATTTACAAATTTTATTATGAAGATACTCAAAATAATTATAATCAGCATATTTTTTTCGAGCGGTTTAATTGCTCAAAACTATTCTGTAAGTGGATATATTCGAGACAATGACAGTGGCGAAGAACTTCTTTATTCTACTGTTTATGTAGAGGAAATAAACAAAGGTTTTTCAACCAATCAATACGGTTTTTATTCTATTACTTTGCCCAAAGGAGACTATACTCTTGTGTATTCTTTTATGGGTTTTCACAATCAGGTTGAAAAAATAAACCTGAATAAAAATCAAAACCTGAATGTTTCTTTAATAAATTCCGACCAAGACATTGGAGAAGTGATTGTTACGGGACAAAATTCTGACCATAATGTGAAAAGTTCTGAGGTTAGCACTATTGATTTAAACGTCAAAGAAGCCAGGCTTATTCCTATTCTTTTTGGGGAACAAGACGTTTTAAAAACGATACAACTAATGCCGGGTGTTAGTCCTGCTTCGGAAGGAAGTAGCGGATTTTACGTTCGTGGAGGGAATTCAGATCAAAATCTTATTCTACTTGACGAAGCTCCTGTTTACAATGCCTCTCATTTACTTGGATTTTTCTCTGTCTTTAACTCTGACGCTCTTAATGACATGAAAATGTATAAAGGCGGAATACCTGCAAGATACGGCGGAAGACTATCTTCAGTTACCGATATTAGGATGAAAAATGGAAATTTAAAACGCTGGGAAGCCGCAGGTGGAATTGGGCTTATTTCTTCGCGACTTACAGTTGAAGGACCAATCATAAAAGACAAAGCATCTTTAATGGTTTCAGGAAGAAGAACTTATGCTGATATTTTAGTAAAGAACTTTAAAAAAGAGTATAGCGATCTCACTCTTTATTTTTATGACTTAAATATTAAAACAAATTTTGTGCTTTCTCCTAAAGATAGAATTTATTTATCAGGATATTTCGGAAGAGATGTTTTTGGACTGGAAGCTTTCGGTTTTGATTGGGGAAATAAAACTGCAACTCTTAGATGGAATCATATTTTCAACAATAAATTATTTATGAATACAACTGCTATTTATAGCGATTTTGATTATGGTTTTCAAGTAGAGTTCAATAAAAATGTAATTGGTTTTAGTGCAGGTGTTTATGACTATAACTTAAAACAAGATTTTACTTGGTTTCTTAGCCCACAAAATTCTGTAAAATTCGGGTGGCAAAGTATTTACCATAATTTTAAACCAATGTCTTTTGAAGTTCTAGAAAAAAATCCGGAAGACACTTTAAATTCAATAAACGACACAAGCCTTGTTGCTCAATACGCTCTAGAAAGCTCTTTTTACATCTCTAATGAACAAAAAATAGGTGATAGAATTACTATTTTGTACGGAACAAGATTTAATATTTTTAATAATATCGGACCTTTTGAAACAAAAACTTATGACGAAAATAATCAAGTAGTTACTTCTGTTCTACACAAAGAAAACGAATTTTATTATACCCATTTTAACTGGGAACCTAGAATAAATGCAACTTTTTTAGTAAACGAAACTACTTCGTTTAAAGCGTCTTACAACAGAACTGTTCAGCATTTACACTTATTGTCTAATTCAACATCAAGTTCTCCAACCGATTTATGGATGCCTAGTTCAGAATACGTAAAACCGGAAAAAGGAGATCAATGGGCTGTTGGAGTTTTCAAGAACTTTTTTGACAATAAATTTGAACTTAGTGTAGAAGGGTTTTATCGTCAATTATATAATCAAGTTGACTTTGAAGATGGTGCGCAAGTTATGTTTAATCCTGATGTTGAAGCAGAAATTGTTCTTGGCAAAGGACGTGCTTATGGCGCAGAATTTCTGTTAAGAAAAAAAGCAGGCAAATTAACTGGTTGGTTGAGTTACACTTTACTAAAATCTGAACGAAGTTTTGATGAAATTCAAAATGGAGAATGGTTTTCGGCACGTCAGGACAGAACTCATGACATTTCTGTTGTTGTAACATACCAAATTCTGCCTAAACTTAATTTTTCAACTTCCTGGGTTTATTACACGGGCGATGCTGTTACTTTTCCTGCAGGGAAATACTATATCGATGGCGTTTTGATAAATCTTTACACAAATAGAAATGCCGACAGAATGCCGGATTACCACAGACTTGATTTTGGTCTGACATGGATTATCAAAGACTCGGACAAATTTTATTCAGACCTTGGAATTTCAGTTTACAATGCATACAATCGCAAAAATGCCTATACAATCACTTTTAGTGAAAACGGACAAACCGGTCAAACCGAAGCTGAAAGATTAGCTTTATTCGGTGCAGTTCCCTCTATTTCATGGAACTTCAGATTCTAAACTTTTTACAAATAAATCAATATTTAATCAAAATTATTATATATTTTTACTTCTTTTTCAATATTCAATTTTAAAATAAAAAAAATGAAACGCACAATATACATTTTAATATTTACTATAATAGTCACATTTTTAAGCTCTTGCATTGATGTAATTGAGCTTAATTTAAAAGACACAGAACCAAGAATTGTTATCGAAGCAACCTTAGATGCTACTGACAGCACTTGCCACGTTATTGTTACTCAAACAAATGATTTTTACGACAATAATATTCCAATCAGAATGGAAAACCTGAACATCGTTTTATCAAAAACAAATAGCGACGAAAGCTACAATTTGCACGAAACTATTCCGGGAGATTATCAAGCAGACAATATTATTGCTACACCTGGCGACGAATTTTCGATAACTGTAACTGATAATGAAGGAAATACTTATACTGCAAAAGCTGTTACCCCATCAATGTCCCCTCCGTTTGAATTATTTGGATTTTCAATTCCATTTTTTGTTCTTTTTACATCAATAACAGAAGAAGACATAACATACATAGATGATGATGGAAATGAAGTAACTCTATTGTTTGCTTTAACATATTGGCTTGATGTACCCGGAGAAGAAAATTACTACAGATTTAAGATTTTCGAAGATGGAGAATATCAACCTCGCGATTACAATTTTGTAGACGATGGTTCTGCTACCGGCGACACTTTGCAATCCGGTCTTAATACACCTTTTAAAATGGGAGATACAATTGTTATTCAACTTTTATCAATTAACAAAGAAACTTACGACTATTTTGATGAACTGATTGAAGTTTTGTATTCAGGAATGAATTCAACAACTCCGTTTAATCCACATGGAAATTTTGACAACGGTGCTCTTGGCTATTTTTGCATTCAACAAGTTCAGGAACAAGAACTTATAGTTGAAAAATTTCCTTTTTAAATTTCTAAATGAAAGCTAACAAAAACATAAAATTTTTAAGGAACGTAATTCTGATTTTTTTGTCGGTTTACATTACTATTTTTATTTTTATCGAAGCTTTTCCTTTGTCTTTCAATAATGTAAACAATACAAGGTGGAAAATTACAAAGCAAGTTTTTGAAAAAAAATACGATTTGTCGGATAGCACCATAAATATTCTTTTTATTGGAGATTCAAGATTAAATGCAGCACTGGATTTTACAAAAATAGATTACTCCTGGTCATTTGGAATGGGAGGAAGCACGACAATAGAAAGCTATTATCTGATAAAAAAATACATCTCCGTTTACAAAAAGCCCGACACCATTGTAATGTCAATTTCTCCACGTTTTTTGACGGAAATATTTGCTTTTTGGGACTTAGCAATTCGTAATGATTTTTTCACAAAAGCAGAATTCAAAGAAATTGCACACATACATAAACAACTGGACGACACTATTTTAAAAGGGAAATTAAACACAAAATATTGGCTATACAAAATGAATTTCCCTGCTTTTTTTCAGGAAGATGTTCACAATAACCTGATAATATTCGGGAAAGAAAAAAACGAAGAACTAATTTCTTATGTATTGTACAACAGAGGGAAAAGACCTCACCCGAATTTAAAAGAATCTTGCTCTAGTCTGAATAACGAAACAAAAATGACCAAATTTGAACCTTCTCCAATTTTTAATTTTTATTTTGATAAAATCTTACAACTATGTAAAGATGAACAAATTAACCTTATTTTTATGGCTATGCCAATGAATGAAAGTTCGTTCAGTAGATTAAGTACAGACTTTGTAGATGATTATAAAAAATACATGGACAAAAAACAAAAAGCCTACCCAAAATTTATTATTTCAAATGATTTATACGCCCTACCCGACTCACTCTTCGGCGACGAATCGCATCTAAACGCAAAAGGAACTGAATTTTTTACAGAAGAATTTCTAAAAGGAAAAATAATTGATGTCCAATAAAATTATTTACGTTAAATCTTTATTTGAACTCAAACAATATTAACTTCCTTACTAATCTTTATTCCAAAGACATCAAAAACTTTATTTTCAATAATATCAGCAAGTTCCAGAATATCATTAGCCGTAGCTCCACCATAATTTACAAGAATTAAAGCATGATTTTCGTACACCCCTGCATTTTTATGTCTAAAACCCTTTAATCCTGCTGTTTCTATGAGCCATGCTGTTGGAATTTTAAAACCTCCCGGAGCTTTAAAATACGGAACATTTTCATGTTTCACAACCAAGTCCCTAAGTTTCATTTCCTTAACAATAGCGTTTTGAAAAAAACTACCGGAATTTCCAAGTTCCTCCGGTTTTGGTAATTTACTATTTCTTGTTTCAATAACCGCTTTTCTAACTGCTTTTAAAGTAGGTTTTTGTTCAACAAAATAGTTTTTTATTCCGCCATAAGAAATATTCAATTCAGCATTTTTTTCTAAAATATAGAGAACAGACGTAACAATAATTTTCCCTTTTAGTTTATGCTTAAAAATGCTGTCGCGATATTCAAAAAAACAATCTTTTTTATCAATATTTTTAAAAGATTTAGTTTCAATGTCAAAATATTCAACACTTTGAATAATATCCTTTACCTCAGCACCATACGCACCAATATTTTGTATTGGAGATGCACCTACTGTACCGGGAATTAGCGAAAGATTTTCGGTTCCGTAATAATTATTATCAACGCAAAAAGAAACAAAATCGTCCCAAATTTCACCTGCCTGAACTTTCAATTTAACCGTTTTATCATTTTCTTCTAAAATTTCAATTCCTTTTGTTTTAATATGGATTACCTGCGGTAATCTTTTGCTGATAACCATGTTGCTACCACTACCAAGAATTAAAAAATCATCAGATAAATCAATTTCTGCTAATTCTAACGAATTCTCAATTTCGTAATATTCATCGCAAAACGCTTCTATTCCGAATGTATTAAGATGAATTAGATTTTTATTTGTTTCTTTTTGCATAATTCTTTTTTCAATAATTCAATATACAGAATTCAATGTTGTTAAGTAATACCAAATGTTTTTATAAAATAGTCCAAAACTATTTTATAAATTACATTGATAAATGCCGATGCTACATTGATTTAGTTCAAACGAGTTTTTGCGAAGTTTGGACTAATTTCAATGTGCAATCGGTATAAAATAGTCACTTATTTCTGAAATGACACTGTTGAAGTTAATATGTAAATGCTTTGTTTTTCGTAAAGTTCTTCTATAATATGTGTAATCAGTCTAATAAACGTCAAATATAGTGAGTTATCTTGCAAACAAAATACTCAAAAAAGTCCAATCGGGACAACCTGTTTGTAAGTCCGACTTAAGTCGGGACTAAAAGATAACAAACAAGAAAGTGCCGCTAGGTACGCCCCGTTTTTTACCTAAACTTAACAACATTGATAAATATACCAAATTGTTAAAATAATTCCGAGAATTATTTTTTACAAGCAAGTAATGCCGATTGACTTTAAAACCGATTTTAAGAAAATG
>JAFGUD010000143.1 GCA_016938685.1 Bacteroidales bacterium
ATTATTTTTTACAAGTTGTTATGCCGATTGACTTTAAAACCGATTTTAAGAAAATGAAATCGGATTTTTTAAAGCATTTCGGTATATTCAAAAATATGTTCAACAATTAGAGGAAGAACGCGGTTTTACAGAACAAAACCTCATTCAAAAATGTTTAATGTTGGGCGAAGAAATTGGCGAACTTTTTAAAGCTATTCGTAAAAATCAGCAAATTAAAATTGACCTTAATTCTAAAATTGGTTCGGTTGATGAAGAATTGGCAGACATAATAATATATTTGTGTGCTATTGCAAACAGAACTAATATTGATTTAGAAAAAGCCTTTCGTGATAAAGAAGAAATCAACAAAAAAAGAGTTTGGACAATAAGTAATGACTAGTTTTCTCTTCTAACTAAAAATATGGTCTTATTTTCAATTTTGACAATGTTTATTATTTGTATTTATAAAAACAATGTGATTTCCCTTGTGTTATAATCAGCTGATAATCAGGGGATTAAAATATTTGTGATTTTTTTTTGAAAAAAAACTAAGGGTAAACTATTTTGCTTGTGTATAAGAATTATAAAAACAAAAATTATAAATCTTAAAATTTAAAGACATGAAAAAATTAAGTTTAGTATTAACAGGTATTTTAATGGTATTTTTTGTTTTCACAAGTTGCCAAAAAGAAAAAGGATTCGATGAAAATTCTCTTCCTGCAAAATTCAAAATTGATATTCCTGATGCAATTAGTAATAGCTCAAATCAAAAATCTGTGATGGTTGATGAAGTAAATGGAGATGAAATTTACGAACATCTTAGATTTTTTATTGCTGTTGGTGAAGGTGCTGCTGACATAACTCAAAATTTAATTTATGGTATTAGACAATACGACTTGGATCAAGCAATGACATTTTCTTTTGTTAGCGACGATGATGGAAGAACTAAAAATGTAACTGTAATTGAAAACGGTGATTATGATGGAAAAACATGGCAATTTCAACTTACATTAACTGATGCAGAAGCTGAAATGGACGAAGACGGTGGATATGCCATGCAAATTTTCTGGAATAATAACCCTGTTCAAGGAATAGCAATTCTAAAACCATACAATATTAATCGTTCTGATAGTTTAGAAGCATGGGTTCATGGTATTTTCCGTATAGATTATAGCGAAGCCGGAGAATATGGATATGAACAATCAATGATCGTTTCTATTGACGAATTACCTTTACCTGCTGACGAACCTTACGCAATTTCTTCTATGAAAATGTTTGTTGGAAAAACCGGTAATATTGTTGATGTATATGGAAATTCTGGTCATCGAAATGCAATATTCTTTAATAGTGCAGAAGGTTTTGACTGGGCATTTGTAGCTGCCGGAAATCAAGTTTCTAACCTTGGCGTTGCAGAAGTTGGTTTACCTCCTTATACTCTTGATAGCGACAACAGAACAGTTTTACTAAAAGATTACTCAATTCATACAGTATTTACAAATTTAATTACAGATTGGTATTTTGCTGAAAATGGTGTTAATATTGACTCTCTTACACTTGCTGCTTATCTTGAAAATGCTGAAGCTCCCGGTTTCTTCAACCAAGACGGATTTATCGGATCTGGCGATGCTCCTACTTCTGATTTTGACGAATTAGTTTCAAGTATTGCAGAACTAAGTCCTTATAACCCAGCAACAATTGCAAATCTTACAATTGAGTTTAAAGAAACAGGTTCGGCTAAATAAAACATTCATAGCTTTTATTCTTTTGCACCTTCAAATATCAAATTTGAAGGTGTTTTTTTTGTTGATTAGAGAATTATGGGATGAAAAGGCTTTATCCATTATCACAAAAGTTAATTTGTCTATCCGACGTTAGGAGGAGTATAGACTGCAAGTTAGAGACTCCTCATTCTTCGGAGTAGTACAAATCTGGTTGTTGCTTTGCCTAAATCATGTGTTTTCACCTGATTTAAATTAAACGCTTATGACGCTGATTTTCTGCTATGTATTTTAACTCTTAATTTGCATCAATTACTAAAATTACTTAAAATCCAAGTTCGTTTTTTTTTATTTGTCTCTAATTATCAATCTTTTAAAGAAAAAAGTAAAAATTTTCAAAAAATATATGTTGCAACATTTAATGTTTTAACTTATATTTGCAAAATATTTAATAATTTAAAAAAAATAAACTGATGAAAACAAAAATATCAATATTAGCAATCCTAATTGCTTCATTTGCAATAATATCTTGCAATAATTCAAAAAATGAAAATAAAGACATGACTGTAGACAATGTTGATACAGAGCAAGCTGTAGAATATCAACTGATATTAGATAAATCTGTTGTAAATTGGTCAGGAAGTATGAGTGGTTTGTATGGTCATACCGGAACTTTGGAATTTAAAGATGGTTTATTGATGATACAAAATGAAAAAGTTGTTGGTGGTAATTTTATAGTTGATATGAATTCAATGTTAACTACAGATGCTGATGCAAATTATGCAATGGCTTCAAGAGAAAAACTTATTGAACACCTTCAGTCAGATGATTTTTTTGCAACAAGCGAATTTCCAACTTCTTCTTTTGAAATTTCTGGACCAAGTGGCGATAATTTAGTTGGAAAACTTACAATTAGAGGAAATACAAATGACGAATTAATTGAGAATGTTGTTGTTCAGGACAATGGCGATGAATTCACAATAACTGGAAATCTTACTTTTGATAGACAAAAATACGGAGTTGCATATAGCACCGGAATGACAGACAAAATTCTTTCTGACGAAATTGAGCTGGATATTGTGTTAACAGTTCGAAAATCAGATTTAATGAAATAATAAACATTATCATGAATAGATGGGACGAAAGATATAATTCTGACGGATACATATATGGAATAGAACCTAATAAATTTTTGCAAAGTAAGTTGCTTGAATTAAAACCAGGTAAAATACTGTTTCCGGGCGAAGGAGAAGGAAGAAATTCAGTTTTTGCTGCGAAGTTGGAATGGGAGACTATTGCGTTTGACTGTAGTACTGTCGCAAAAGATAAAGCTATGAAACTAGCCAACCGTAACAATGTTAAGGTTGAATATCAAATTGCTGAATATCAGGATTTTGAATATCAGGAAAATTATTTTGATGTTATAGCATTGATTTATACGCATATTGGTTCTGATTATAGAAGAGAATTTCACAAAAAAATTCAAAAGTTTTTAAAACCAAGTGGGCAAATAATTATGGAAATGTTTTCAAAAGAGCAAATTCATAATAATTCCGGAGGACCTAAAAGTTTAGATATGTTGTACTCAATAGAAGAGTTGAAAGATGATTTTACCGATATGGACATTTTAGTGTTGGAAAAATTAAAAATAGATGTTTCAGAAGGTAATTGGCACAAAGGATTTGCAGATGTAATAAGACTTGTGGCGAAAAAATAATAAAAAATTTGTCTGGCAAAAAAACAAAAACAACATGAAAATAGAAGAAGAATTAGACGGACGTTTTCATTCCGAATACCATAAAGGAGTTATAAATCTTATATATACAGCAAATCAACTTAATTATGATTTTCTGTGTTTTTTGAAAAAGAAGGATTTAACTTCTCAACAATATAATGTGCTGAAAATTTTACGTGGATTTGGCAAAAAACCTTTATCAATTGATTTTATCCGAAAAAGAATGCTAGATAAACATTCAGATATCAGCAGAATTATTGAAAATCTTTACAAGAAGAAACTTATTGACAGGCAAGAAAATGAAAAAGACAGGCGACAAAAAGACATTACTATTACCCAACAAGGAACAAATCTTCTGAAATCTATTGACAGCACTGAACATAAAATTGGAGATTTGTTAAAAATCCTCACTGAAGAAGAAATAATAATGTTTAATAATCTTTTAGATAAAATTAGAGGTTAAAATTTTTGATTTTTAATTTTTCCTATATCTTTGCAAGCCAATTTTTAAGAACAAAAAAAATCACAATGGAAATTATTAAAAACAATACCGGAGAATTAGAAGCTACACTTATAGTAAAAATAGAAGAAAAAGATTACGCTGAACAATACGAAAGTGAATTGCACAAAATTCGTAAATCAGCTCAAATAAAAGGCTTCAGACCGGGTAAAGTGCCTTTCGGTATGGTGAAAAAAATGTACGGAGTAGAAGTAAAAGCACAAGAAGTACATAAATACTTAGATGAACAAGTAAAAAAATATTTTGACGAAAATAAATTGAATATTATTGGAGATTTGTTGCCATCTGAAACCGAAGAAACTAAATTTGACATTGAAAACTCAAATGATTTCCAATTTGCATTTGATTTAGGCTTTTTTCCTGATGTTGAAATTAAAACAGAAGAAATTAGTGTTCCTGAATATAACATAAAAGTTGAGGATAAAACTGTTGAAGAAGAAATTAAGAATCTTACCGAAAAATATGGCGATTTTGTTGAAATTGATGAAGTTGTAGAAAAAAGTCAGATTAGAGCTGCAATGGTTGAACTAAATGACGACAACACTCCAAAAGAAGACGGAATATCTATTGAAGACGGACTAGTTCTTATTAGCTATCTTGCTGAAGATACTCGTAAAAAAGTTATGGGTGCCAAAAAAGATGCTAAATTTACTGTTGATGTGAAAAAATCATTTCCAAATGAAACTGATTTAGCTGCACTTTTAAAAATTGAAAAAGAAAAATTAGCGGATATTAATAACAATTTTGAATTAACAATTCAAAAAATTGAACAATATCAAAATGGTCAATTAAATCAGGAATTTTTCGATAAACTTTTCGGCAAAGATGAGGTGAAAAGCGAAGAAGAAATGAAAGCTAAGATGAATGAAATTATTGGAGAACAATATAAAAACGAATCCAGAGCTAGATTTAACGTTGACTTGAAAAAAATTCTTAAAGAAACTATCGAGTTACCTCTTCCTGATGAATTTCTTGTGAAATGGCAAAAAAACAGAAGAAAAGAAGTTGCCGAAGACGTAATTAGAAAAGAATTAGACGATATTAAAGAAGCAATCAGATGGGATAGAATTTTAGCTATGCTTTCTGAAATGTTTGATATTCAGGTAGAACAAGTCGATTTAATGGAAGCTGCAAAAGCTCAAATTGTTAACCAAATTGTTCAAATGGGACTTTCTACTCAAATGTTCAACGACGAACAATTGAATCAATTTGCTTCGCAAGAACTTGAAAGAATGTCCGAAAATGACAGATATTATCTTGTTTTTTCTGTTATGGAAAACAAAGTTCTTCATAATCTTTACGAAAAAGTTAATAAAGAGCCAAAAGATATTACTTTTGACGAGTTGAAAAATATGTACGAAGAGGAAAATAAAAAAATAGCAGAACAACAAAAAGAGAAAGAAGAAGAAGTAAAAAAAGAAGAGGAAGTAATTGACGAAACAATTGAAAACAAAGAAAAATAATCAAGTTTTTACATAGTTGTGAAAAAAGCCTCCCTTTTGGGAGGTTTTTTTTCGATTATTTTTTTTCCGCACTTCTATTATTTTTTTTAAATTTACAACATAAATTTTATTCATAATCGAAAACTTTTTTAGCTTTGTAAAAATCTACTTAGGTTTTTTATTTTTTGAAATATTTAAAATAATACAAAATGATACAATCAGACGAATTTAGAAAGTATGCAACTAAACATAAAGGCATAAATAGCATAGCTTTTGACCAATATTCAGGTCGAATTTCAAATATGACTCGATCGGTAATCGAAGAAAGAGAAATGCCTTTCCGTGAAGTTGACGTTTTTTCAAGACTTATGCTTGAGAGAATTATTTTTATCGGTACTGCAATTGATGAAGTAGTTGCAAATATTATTCAGGCGCAACTTCTGTTTCTTGATTCCGTAGAGCCGTCAAAAGATATTCAGATTTATTTCAATACTCCCGGAGGTTCTCTTTATGGAGGTTTTGGAATATATGACACTATGCAGTTTATTAATCCTGATATTGCTTGTACTTGTACAGGACTTTCAGCTTCAATGGGTGCAGTTTTATTGGCAGCCGGAACAAAAGGAAAACGTTCTGCTCTTTCTCATTCAAGAATTATGTTGCATCAACCTTATGGATATACCGGAGGACAAGCTTCTGATATTGAAATAGATGTTGAACATCTCAAAAGTATGCAAAAAGACTTGTATGAAGTTATTGCATTTCACACAGGACAGCCATTTGACAAGATTAAAGCAGATGTTGACCGTGATTATTGGATGACTCCTGATCTTGCTAAAGAATACGGTATTATCGACCAGGTTATCGGAAGAAATCCAAATAAAAAATAAAATAAGAACTAAGAGCTATGAACTAAGAATTAAGAGTTAAGAACTAAGAATTATTAACCATTAATCATTAACTATTAACTATTCGGCTCTAAACAAATAACTTAAAAAGAATGGAAAATAATCATAATAAAGAACTTATTGAAGCTTTAAGCTCAATGAATTTTAGAAAAAAATTCTTGGAACATCGTAAGGTTTTTTTCTGGGGACCTGTATTTGACGAAAGTGTCAAAGAAATTGTTGACCAGTTATTATATCTGGAAATGACAGAACCAGGGAAAGAAATTACAATGTTTATTAATAGTCCCGGTGGTTCCGTAACTTCAGGATTAAGTCTTTATGACACAATGAAAATGATTTCTTCGCCAATATCAACAATTTGTATGGGAATGGCGGCGTCAATGGGTTCTGTTTTACTATCAGGCGGAACAAAAGGCAGAAGATTTATTTATCCTAACGGAGAAGTAATGATTCACCAACCTTCTATTAGTTCAGGTTTTCAAAGTCGTGCAGCTGATTTAATTATTACTGCCGAAGAAATTAAAAAAACAAAAATCAGATTATCTCAAATTCTTGCTGATAATTGTGGTCAAACTCTGGAACAAGTCTTAATTGACAGTGATAGAGATCATTGGATGGATGCCGAAGAATCTGTAAAATACGGAATAGTTGACGGAATAGTTGATAAATTAACCCTGTAGATGAATTTTTAAAGTTATTAGGATGAAAGAACAATGTACATTCTTTATGACTTTATAAGCTTTATAACTTTACGAACTTAAAAAATGGAAAAGAAACCAAGAACTTGCTTTATTTGCGGAAGAAACGAACACGACGTAGAATTTATGATTCAAGGGGTTAAAGGAGCAATTTGTGAAAATTGTATTCAAGATACATACAAAATGTATTACGAAGAATTTTCTAAATCAACAAAACCTCAAAACAATAACGATTTCAAAGTGTTAAAACCGAAAGAGATGAAAGCTTTTCTTGATCAATATGTAATTGGTCAGGAAGATGCAAAAAAAATTCTTTCAGTTGCTGTATATAATCATTACAAAAGATTAAAATCTAATTTAATTGAACCAATTGCTGACGACGAAGACGATGTTGAAATAGAAAAAGCTAATATTATTGTTGTTGGAGAAACCGGAACAGGTAAAACACTTTTGGCCAAAACAATTGCCAGAATGCTCAATTTACCTTTTACAATTGCCGATGCAACTGCTTTGACTCAAGCAGGATATGTTGGCGAAGATGTAGAAGCTATTTTGTCTAGGCTATATCAAGCTGCTGATTTTAACAAAGAGATGGCGGAAAAAGGAATTGTTTTCATTGATGAAATTGATAAAATTGCTCGCAAAGGAGATAATCCTTCAATTACACGTGATGTATCCGGTGAAGGTGTTCAACAAGCACTTTTAAAATTATTAGAGGGATCAGTTATTAATGTTCCGCCCGAAGGAGGACGTAAACACCCTCATCAAAAATTTATTGAAATTGACACAACAAATATTCTTTTTATTTGTGGAGGTGCTTTTGACGGGCTCGATAAAATTATTGGCAGAAGGCTGAATACCAGAGCTATAGGTTATAATTTAAAGGATAAAGATAAAATTCAAAAAATCAATTTGTTTAAGTATGTAATACCTCAAGATATAAAAACTTTCGGATTAATTCCTGAAATAGTTGGACGATTACCAGTTTTGTCTTATCTTGACCCTCTCGAAAAAGAAGCTTTGAAAAGAATTTTGACCGAGCCAAAAAATGCTATTATAAAACAGTATGTGAAATTATTCAAAATAGACGGAATTAAACTAGAGTTTGAGCCTGATGTTATGGATTTGATAGTTGATAAAGCTATTGATTATAAAGTTGGAGCTCGTGGACTTCGATCACTTTGCGAAGCTATTATGAACGATGCTATGTTTGAGATGAAATCTGATAAGGATAATAAATTGATTATTACTAAAAAATATGCATTGGAAAGATTAAAGCATAAAGATAATCTTAGTGTTGCATAAATTATGCAATCTTTAAAAACAAGTATATTAATTTTTTTTATAAAACATGAATAAATCCGCGCAAATATTAAAAATTGTTGAAGAAAAAGGAGTATTAAAGCAACTCGTTTTTGACAATACTCTTTCTACTTTTAATATAATTAAAAGTATATTAAATAAATTATCGAAAGAATATAATCAAAAATTAAAAGCCCAAGATAACAGAAATTGGTTTGAATATAGGAACGAAGGTATTTTTCAGTGTGAATTTAAGGTTGCCGGCGATTTGTTAGTGTTTTATATGCACACTAATGTTTTTGAATTTGACAGAGATCATAAAATTTGGTCATTGCCAATAGCAAAACAAGATAAGGATTCTACATATTCGGGCGTTATTAGTGTCTATAATTTTTTATCTGATTCTTTTAAATATAGTCGTCAGGAAGACGCAGGATACCTTATTGCCAGAATTTTTATTAATAATAAGAAACATTTTTTCGTAGAAGGGAAACAGCAAATGGGTTATCTTTCAAATAATTTTGGCTCTACTGAAATTACTGAGGAAGCATTGCGAGGAATACTTGAATCTGCAATATTGTACTCGCAAAAATTTGACTTACTTGTTCCTCCTTATGATTCAGTTAAAATTGTTAATGTGAATCAAATACTTGAGTCCAGAAAGCAAGGAATACAGACCGGCAAACGATTAGGATTTTCGTTTAATTCTGATGATATTTCCGGTAGTAATCTTCTTTATACAGGTGGCTAAAAAAAATAAATCTTTTTTTTTAAATCTTTATTGGTTTTAAAAAAAATTGTTTTGTATCTTTAAACTCGAAAAAATAAGTAATGAGATTTAATTATTTATTTTTATTTTCCTAATTGAAATTAATTTTTTTTTCTATAATGCAAATACCCGAAGAGAATTTAAAACAATATTTGAGTGACTATTTTGGCTTTGATGCCTTTATTGGTAAACAAAAAGAAGTGATCGTAAACTTGTTAAATGGGCAAGACTCTTTTGTCCTGATGCCAACAGGTGGTGGGAAATCCTTATGTTATCAGCTTCCGGCTCTTATTTATCCCGGAACTGCTATAATTATTTCGCCCCTTATAGCACTTATGAAAAACCAGGTCGATTCTATGCGAAGCTTTAGTGAGGTTGATGGAATCGCACATTTTATGAACTCTTCTCTCAATAGAAAAGAGCTTACAAAAGTTAAACAAGATATACTTGAGGGTAGAACTAAGATGCTCTATGTAGCGCCTGAATCTCTTACCAAACAAGAAAATATTGACTTTTTACAACAAATAGATATTTCTTTCTACGCTATTGACGAAGCTCATTGTATCTCTGAATGGGGGCATGATTTTAGACCGGAATATAGAAGAATTAGACCGATAATTAATGAAATAGCAAGAAAGCCAATTATTGCTCTTACTGCTACTGCTACGCCTAAGGTGCAGCACGATATTTTGAAAAACTTAGATATTTTAGAGTCAGAAGTTTTTAAATCTTCGTTTTTTAGACAAAATTTGTATTACGAAGTTAGACCAAAGGTTGAACCGGAAAAACAAATTATCAAATTTATTAAAAATAATGGCGGAAAATCCGGAATTATTTATTGTTTGAGTCGTAAAAAAGTGGAGCAACTTGCTGAAACACTACAAGTTAATGGAATTCAGGCTTTGCCATATCATGCAGGTTTAGATTCTGCAACCAGAACTTTACATCAGGATAAATTTTTGAACGAAGATGTTGAAGTTATTGTTGCTACAATAGCTTTTGGAATGGGAATTGACAAACCAGACATTAGATATGTTTTGCACTACGATATTCCAAAAAGCTTAGAAGGATATTATCAAGAAACAGGTAGAGCCGGTAGAGACGGAGGCGAAGGAGTTTGTATCGCTTTTTATAGTTATAAAGATATTCAAAAATTAGAGAAATTCTTGCAGGGAAAACCTATTTCTGAACAAGAAATTGGAAAGCACCTTATTCTTGAAACAGTTGCTTATGCAGAATCAGCCGTATGTCGCCCTAAAATGTTATTGAATTATCTTGGGGAAAATTTAGAAGAAAATTGCGGTAATTGCGACAATTGTTTAAGTCCAAGACCTACATTTGATGGTAAAATATATATTGTCAAGGTTTTAGAAGCAGTAGTTGCTGTTCAGGAAAAATTTAATTCTGAGCATGTTGCGAAAGTTATTTCAGGCGAACAGGATTCTGCTCTTAAAACATACAAGCACGACAAACTAAAAGTGTTTGGAACAGGTAAAAATGAAGATTATCATTTTTGGGATTCAATTATCAGACAATCAATGGTTAATGATTTTTTAACCAAAGATATCGAAAATTATGGACACATAAAATTAACCCCAAAAGGAAAAGAATTTCTTAAAAAACCTATTCCCGTTAAATTAGCTAAACCACATGATTTCAATAAAGTGAGTGATTTTGAAAAAGATGATGTTCCCCATAATGCGGGAATGACAACTGCCGATCAGGAACTATTCAATTTATTAAAAGATTTGCGTAAAAAAATCTCCAAACAAAGAGATGTCCCACCATTTGTTATCTTTCAGGATCCATCTCTTATGGATATGGCTATTCAATATCCCATTTCTTCTGATGAACTAAAGCATATTGTTGGTGTCAGCGATGGGAAAGCCAAGAAATATGGAGATGAATTTATAAAACTTATTAAATTATATGTAGATGAAAAAGAAATTGAAAGACCTCAGGATATTATCGTGAAGTCAGTTCCTAAAAGATCTAA
Source organism: Bacteroidales bacterium (assembly GCA_016938685.1). GTDB lineage: Bacteria > Bacteroidota > Bacteroidia > Bacteroidales > JAFGUD01 > JAFGUD01. Next base: position 11,068 of record JAFGUD010000143.1, read on the forward strand.
TCTTAAAATTTTTATTATTCAAAGTATTGATAGAAAAGTAGATTTCGAAAATATTTGTGAGGCAAAACAAATCGACCTTGTTGATTTGTTGACAGAAATAGAAGCAATTATTAATTCCGGAACAAAACTAGACATTAATTACTATATTAATAAAGTTTTAGATGAAGACCATCAATATGATATATGGGAGTATTTTGATCAGGCTACTACTGATTCTGTTGATGATGCTCTTGAGGAGCTCGGCGATGATGAATTTTCTGCCGAAGAAATTAGATTAATGAGAATTAAATATATTTCAGACAAAGGACATTAAGACAATTAATAACTAATAGTTTATAGTTAATTGTGCATAGTTCTAATTGATATTATGAACTTAAAGACCCGGGCTGATGATTGATAACAGAAAGACTGCGGACTTAATGATGACTAGAAGGCTATAAATATTGTAGATTTATATGACGGAAAGGCTGAATAAGAGCAAAGAGAATGTTAGCTCAATGTTTGACAGTATTGCACCTAAGTATGATTTTTTAAACCATTTTCTTTCGATGGGAATTGATAAAAGATGGCGAAAAAAAGTTAGAAAATTACTTGCTTATAAGAAAGATGCTGTAATACTTGATGTTGCGACGGGAACCGGAGATTTAGCAATAGAATTACACAAAAATAAACCACTCAGGGTTGTTGGGATTGATATCTCTGAAAAAATGGTCGAGGTAGGCAAAGCAAAGGTGATTGCCAAAAAACTAGATAATGTAATTGATCTACAAACCGGAGATTCTCTTGATATTAAATTTGATGCAAATACTTTTGATGCTGTAACTTGTGCTTTTGGTGTTCGTAATTTTGAGAACTTAGAAAAAGGGTTATCTGAAATTTTTAGAGTTTTAAAAACAAATAGTAAAATTGTTGTTCTTGAATTCTCAAAGCCTAATAATAAAGTTTTTGGAGGGATTTATAAGTTTTATTTTACTAAAATATTGCCTTTTGTAGGTAGAATGATTTCTAAAAATGATTTTGCTTACAAATACTTACCGATGTCTGTTGATAAATTTCCCTACGGAAAAGAATTTTTAGATATTTTGCAAAAGGTAGGCTTTTGTGAGACAAAAACAAAAAAACTTGCTGCTGGAATTGCCTCAATTTATTGTGGTGTAAAAAAATAAAAGAATATCTATATGAAATATTTTTAACATTCTTTCGTTTTTTTCAAAAAGAATTGTTTATTTTGCTCAACTTAATATGTGATAATCTGACTTTAATTTAATTTGTGCCGTTTTTTTAAGGTGTTTATTTACACTATTGACAGGACATTTTTAATGAAAAGCTGGAAAGAATAAGTTTTTGTGAATTTGGTTTCATTTATTAGTTGAACCTAGGTTAAAAAAAATATTTCATGCATTTTTCCTTAAAAATAGGAAGAATAATGATAGTTGCGTTAAAACAAAAAAATAATCAAATGAAAAAAGTCTTTTTAGTTAGCCTTTTCATTGCTTTGCTGGGAAGTGTTACGATTGGTCAAAATTACAAAGTTATAAAAGGTATTCCAATCAATAAGCCACTGATGGATAACAAACCTGTACATTGGGGTTTTACTTTTGGTATCAATAAAACAGATTTTTCTGTTTTTAAAAATGAAAGTTTGTTTCACAACGACACTATCAACATTTATGGAATTGAAAGCACATCGATGCCCGGATTTTTTTTAGGTCCTGTTTTTAATGTTAGATTAGGTAAGTACTTTGATCTTAGATTTTTAATTGATATTTCTTTTACGCAACGAAATTTTACTTATTATCATTTCACCGGTATTGATACAGCAGCAACATTGGGAACAACAATTATTAAAGTCCCTTCTTCTTTTATAGAATTTCCTATTCTTTTGAAGTATAAAGGTGCAAGACTGAATAACGTTAGACCTTATTTTATATTGGGAACTGCCGGAAAATATGACTTAGCTTCTTTGAGAAAAATTAATGTAGATGAACCTCATTTACAAGTTGCTCCTTTTGATGTGTACCTTGAATTAGGACCGGGAATGGATTTTTATCTACCTTATTTCAAATTCTCAATTGAGTTTAAATACAGCAACGGTTTCTTTAATCTGCTTGAAAAAGATAATTCTATTTACAGTACACCTTTAGATGGATTAAAATCGCATTCATTTATGCTGTCTTTCCACTTTGAAGGTTAATAGTTTTACTAAAAAAAATATAAGGAGCAATTTTGCTCCTTTTTTTTATCCGCTGAAAATATCCAGTAATACCGATTGCACATTGAAATTAGTCCAAATTTCGCAAAAACTCGTTTGAACTAAATCAATGTAGCATCGGCGTTTACCAATGTAATTTATAAAATAGTTTTGGCCTATTTTATAAAAACATTTGGTATAATTTGTTTTTGTCCAATATTTCAACTTCTTTTTTGTTAATATTTAGAATCCCTTCCTTTACCATCAAGCTTATTGCTCTGCTCAATGAAGGACGGGCAACTCCAAAATAATCAGCCAATTGCTGGTGTGTATGAGCGAGTTTGAATGTGGAGCTTTTGTTTGTTTTTTCAAGCTGTAAAAAATAATTTGCTAATTTACCTTCTAACTTCTTGAGACTTAATGTTTTCATTCTGTCGGTTACTGTTACAAATCTGTTAGAAAGTACTGTTAAATAATTGTTTAGAATAAGATTATTTGTATTCAGAAGTTTGAAAAAATCGTCCTTTTGAAAAATCAGTATTGTTACATTATTGTTTGCAATAATATTTACCAGTAGTTCAGGTGTTTCGGCAAAAAGAAACGCTTCTGCAAATGTATCAGGCGCAAAAACATCTTCTACTTTGATAATTTTCCCATTGTCGTCAATCATTTCACCTCTTACAGAACCTTCTATAAGCATAAAAAGTTTGTCGCATTTACAGCCACTGTATGCAATTATTTCTTCTGCTTGGTATGTTTTTACTTGATGGTGAATTAAATTGAAAATATGTATTATTTCAGACTTACCAAGACCCTTGAATAATTTTGAATTTGTTAATGTTTCGTACATGTTAAGGTTTTTGTTGTTTTAAATAAATCAAAATAAAACTAATTTATTCAGGTTATTTTATTCCTTTGTATTATAAATTTGAAAAATGGAAGAATCAATATTCAAAATAATTTTTTATGCATTAGTTTTATTTCCGGGGGCTTTAATTCTCAGCCTATTTTCACTTTTTAAAAAATCCCCGAAATTTTTTTTGAAAAACAGACCTTTCTTATGTGTTTTTGTTGGTCTTCTGTTTTTTGTGGGTTTATTCTTTTTATTGAAATTCACATTATTTTAAACAAAACTAATAATAAATTAAACATTTTCAATTATTTCAGTCCTGATTTTTTCTAATTCTTCTTTTTTATTTTTATATTCAGTTAACTGACTTTTTAGCTTATTTTGAACTTCAATGATTTTATTTTTTCTTACAGTTACGCTACTAATAGCAGTGTTTATTTTGTCATGTACAATGAAATCAATGATAAAACCATCAAAAAAATAGTCAGCAAACATTTCAAAATCACCAATGTTTAGTGTTTCTTTTATAGCTGTTGATAAATTTACATCTTTCAGTTCCTTGGCATAATTTTTTATTAAATATTGACTTTTGCCTACCAAGGAATTTGCTTCGTTTATCTTTTGACGTTTTATGTGCGTTGAAGTAGTTTCTCCTCCAAGCGTGTCGTATGTTCCCCATTTTTTTGCGGAATCTAAATTTATTAAAATCATTGAAAAATTAGCATTAACTAATTCACCTGATTTGATAGCTTCTTTGATTTCTTTTATATTAATCTCAACTTCGGTAATTTTATCTGCTATTTCTAATAATTCTTTTGATTTTTTATGCTCTGAAGAAATTATAAACTTCTCTTTTTCTTTTAAAATTTCCTGATATTCTTTTTCAATATCTTCTTCTTTTGTATTATTTAATTCAGATTTGATAAATTCAATTCTTTCTCGTAAAAAATTTAAGGTTTCCTTCGATTTGTCGTAATTAAGTTTGGCTTGCAAATATTCCTGTTTTTCCTTTTCAAGTTTTTCTTCTTTGTTTCCACTAATTGACGAAAACAGAGATGCAATTGATAAATTATCAAGTTTTTTAAAATCCTTATATTCTTTATCAAGTTTTACGGTGAGTTCTTCAAACTTATCATTTTCTTCACTCAACCTCTTTTTTTGATCTAAAAGTTCTGATTTTAACTTGGTTAAGTTACTTTTTTTAAGCTTTAATGATTTTAATTTTTCTTCTATGTTCATAATTGAAAATAACTTATTTTACGCAAAATCTGTGGTTATTTGTGACACTTTAATCAAGTTATAATTCCCAAGGTATAAAATGTTGAATACCTTCAATATTGTCAAATTTAACATCTTCAAGAGAAAATTCATATTTGGGATAATTGCCTTTAATTTTCTTCAAATTTCCAAATTCTCTTTCAATAGTTTTTTCAGAATCTAATAATTATTATTGTTGTGCAATATAAACCACAAGTATAACCAATTTTTCAAATACACTTGAAAATATTGCAAAAAATTTAACATTTTCAAATACAATTGAAAATATACACCAATTTATACCAAATTGTTAAAATAATTCCGAGAATTATTTTTTACAAGTTGTTATGCCGATTGACTTTAAAACCGATTTTAAGAAAATG
>JAFGUD010000144.1 GCA_016938685.1 Bacteroidales bacterium
ATTTGTTTTTGGAAAATTATCTAAGAGGTTTTGTTCCATATTGTTAAATTTTATCCAAAGTTACTTGATTTGTCTTAATATGCAAATTTTCTTAATTGGATGAATTCAAATTATAATCTTTATCTAATGAATAACGGTTACATTTACACAAAGTATATTGCAGCATGGCGTTTTGGTGTAATGCTAATTGGTTTTCCTGAAAAAATATTAAAAAATATCCTGTTCCTTGTTATCATTATGTAGGTGTAATAGACTCTACTAAAAAATGGATTGATGAAAATTATGATAACATACAAATAGATAGTTTGGCTTATTACAAAGAATGTCCTCTTGAATATTTAGAAATATCAATAGATGATGGATATTTTATGGATATTTACAATAGTACACTTGAAAATATGAAGGAAGAAAATGAGAAGTAACTTTTCGCATAGCTTGTCCCAATAATAATTCTGCAAAACTTAAAGAAGAATATAAAAACAACATCAGCTCTCAATTATTTTTATTTGTCTATTATCGGTTTCAAATAATTTTCTGTAAAAAAGACAATTCCTTTGGTGTTTAAATGGTGATGATCGTAATATAAATTTGGATTTTTAATTTCATTTGAAAAATCGTAATATTTAACTCCATATTTTTGCTCAAATATTTTCATAAGTTTCTCTAATTCAGCATGATTTGGCCATTCTCCAAAGAGAGTCGGAGTAGTAATAAAAATAATTTCAGCATTATTTTTTTGAGCAAGTTCTATTAGATTTTCAATTTTTTTAGCATTATTATTAAAAGTTGTACTATCAAAACCGTCAATAAAAGCAATTTTAAATCCTTTTTCAATAGCAGCAGAATCAATTTCCAACAAAGAATCTGTTTTTGCGTCCAAAGAATAAGGTTTTTTTGTTAACCAACTTTTTTCAACTTTCGATTTTATATAATAAAATATTCTTTGCCATTTGTTTTCGGAATTGAATTTTATATACTGCGAAAGAAACTTTATATTCAAAGGTTCTTCTTCAAATGTATTAGAGGCTATGTTGTTATATTCAGCATAAAGCATTGGTGTAGAAACCGTTACAATAATTAAATCAGCACTAATATTCCGAGAATAGCAATAGTTTAAATAAAAAGAATACTCGTTCGCACCACATCTGGCAGCAGTTTGTCCAATATTTAAAAATTTTTTGCCTAAAATATTTTCTACACGTTTGTGATTATTATGACGTGAAAAATTTCGCGCGTGCGAATTTCCAATAAACATAATATCGTAATGGGTATTTGGTTTTAGTATTAATAAATTACTTTCAGTTTCCCAATTTTCAAAATGTCTTTTTCTTACAATCTCAGACGAAACTAAAACCACCGATAAAAAAGTAATTATCAACAAAAAAGCGAAAATCAATATTTTAAATAGATATTTTTTCATTAAAATGCAAAATATATAAATTCAGTTCTACTAAAATTTCCTGCGAACATAATCAAAAGTGCAATAAAAACATACAAACTCCATCTAATCACAAAATGAAAATCGTTTAATTTTTCAAGTCCGTGTTGTTTTGAGCGATTAAACCATTCAAAAACAAGCATAAAGAAAATTAAACCAATCAACGTAGTTTGAGAAATAGCTTGCGAAATTTCATGCGTGGATTCAACTCTTGTAGCATGAAAAAGTGTTTTTGAAAACATAATTTTCAGATAATCAAATGCTTTTGAAACAGATTCGGCTCTAAAAAAGACCCAAGCGATTATTGTTAAAAAGAATGTTGTTCCGATTTGAAAAATTTCTTTCAAATTTGGCAATAATTTACCTTCTGCTGCAACTTCAATGTTTTTTCTATTGCGTTTTGCTAACATTATTGGTAAAAAATAAATCGCATTTAATGCGCCCCAAATAATAAAAGTCCAGTTTGCACCGTGCCAAAAGCCACTTACAATAAATATTATAAAAGTATTGCGAATAGCTTTCCACTTCCCTACTCTACTGCCTCCCAGCGGAATATAGACATAATCTTTGAACCATGACGACAAAGAAATATGCCATCGTCGCCAAAACTCTGCAATATCTCTCGAAAAATACGGAAAAGCAAAATTTTGCCGCAATTGAAAGCCAAACAATCGTGCTGTACCTATTGCTATGTCTGAATAACCTGAAAAATCACCATAAATTTGAAAAGCAAAAAATATCGCACCAAGAAATAATGTGCTACCTGAATAATCTGTATAATTTTGGAAAATTTCTTTTACATAAACAGCTGAGTTGTCTGCAATTACAATCTTTTTGAAAAATCCCCACAAAATTTGGCGCATTCCGTCTGCTGCCTGAGTATAATCAAAAGTCTTTTTTTCATTAAACTGCGGTAAAAGGTTAATTGCTCTTTCGATAGGTCCGGCAACTAATTGAGGAAAAAAACTAACATAAGCAAAAAAAGCAGCTAAATCTTTTGTTGCAGTCATCTTTTTTCGATAAACGTCTATGGAATAGCTCATTGTCTGAAAAGTGTAAAAACTAATTCCGACAGGCAATAACACATTTAATGTTGGTTTATTAAATGGCATTCCTAATAATGTAAAAGCTTCGGCAAAATTGTCGATGAAAAAATTGAAATATTTGAAAAATCCTAAAAATCCGAGATTTACAAAAATGCTGATTAATAATAAATACTTTCTTTTCCTATTTTCATCTGTTTTATCTAACTGTAATCCAACAAAATAATCTACAAACGAACTAATCACAATCAACGACAAAAAACGCCAGTCCCACCAGCCATAAAAGACATAGCTAACAACAACAAGAAAAATATTTCGTGCTTTTATGTTTTTATTAAACACAAACCAATATAGCAGAAATACTATCGGAAAAAATATGGCAAATTCTATTGAGTTAAATAACATAAATAAGTAAACCGGTTTAAAGTAAAATTTATCAAAAAGTTGAATTCTAAAACAAACTTAACAGAAAAAAATCACAACAAAGAAACCTACTATTCTTATTCTAAAATAAAGGAAATAAGGTTTAAATTAAAAAAAGGACTAAACGCCACTTATAGACAACAATAGTCTGATTATCAAGCGTTTACAACAAACTCATATTACTGCTAAACAACTAAAAATTAAAAATATGTGTCATCAAAACAAACAAAGTTTTTTAATCAGTATCTTCTAATTCAAATAAATGTTCCGGTTGAATATTTAATATTACTGCAATTTTCATAGCTAAACTTATTGATGGGATAAAGCTATTGTTTTCTATTGCATGAATTGTTTGACGAGAAACACCGGCTTTTTCTGCAAGTTCGGATTGCGACAAATTTTGTTTCTCACGAGTTGTTCTTAAAAAATTTTGCATACTTTTTTCTAATTTTAAACAGGCTGTAAATATATAATTTCTATTATTTTATACCAAATTGTTAAAATAATTCCGAGAATTATTTTTTACAAGTTGTTATGCTGATTGACTTTAAAACCGATTTTAAGAAAATGAAATCGGATTTTTTAAAGCATTTCGGTATATACAAAATTATTTGTAAAAAGTACGAAAAAAAGCGATGAAAATTTCACCGCTTCTCTATTATTTAGGAATATTTTAACTCATTACTTCTTTTACTAAATCGGCAGCTTCTTTAAGCGTTATAGCGCCTTTAACTTTTAAACCTGATTCATCAATAATTTGTTTTCCTTCAACATTATTTGTTCCTTGCAAACGAACAATTACAGGAACGCTTATGTTTCCTATTGATTTGTAAGCATCTACAACACCTTGAGCAACTCTGTCGCAACGAACAATCCCGCCAAAAATATTAATCAAAATAGCTTTTACGTTAGGGTCTTTCAAAATAATTCTAAAACCTGCTTCAACAGTTTCTGCGTTAGCTTTTCCGCCAACATCTAAGAAATTCGCTGGATTTCCACCAGAAAGTTTGATAATATCCATTGTAGCCATTGCCAAACCGGCTCCGTTTACCATACAACCAACATTTCCATCAAGTTTCACAAAGTTTAATCCGAATTTTCCGGCTTCAATTTCTGTTTCTTCTTCTTCCGAAAGGTCACGCATGTCTTTGTATTCCGGATGACGGAAAAGAGCGTCGTCGTCAAGTTTTACCTTAGAATCTGCAGCAAAAATTAAGTCGTCAGATGTTTTGAAAACAGGATTTATTTCAAACATTGTAGAGTCACTTTTTATATAAGCGTTATAAAGCGAAGCAACAAATTTTGTCATTTGTTTGAATGCTTTTCCTTCTAAACCTAAGTTGAAAGCAATTCTGCGAGTTTGAAAAGGCATAATTCCGGTTCCGGGATCAACTTCTTCTTTAAATATTAATTCAGGAGTTTCAACTGCAACAGTTTCAATATCCATTCCCCCTTTTGGAGAATACATAATAATATTTCTACCTGTTGAACGATTTAATAAAACGCTCATATAAAACTCTCTTATGTCGATTTCGCCTTTATCATTAGGATAATAAATACCTTGTTCAACAAGAATTTTACTTACTTTTTTGCCTTCGGGACCAGTTTGATGCGTCACCAATTGCATTCCAATGATTTCTTTTGCGTATTGTTTAACTTCTTCGATGCTTTTAGCGATTTTTACACCACCACCTTTTCCGCGCCCGCCGGCATGTATCTGAGCTTTAACTGCCCAAGCCGTTGTTCCGGTTTTTTCTTTAATTTTATTTGCAGCTGTTACTGCTTCGTCAGGTGTAAATGCCACATAACCTTCTGGTACTGCTACACCAAATCCGCTTAAAATTTGTTTGCCTTGGTATTCGTGTAAATTCATTGTATAAGATTTATTTTTTTGAAAAATGCTTTTATTTTTGTCTGAAATTTCCGCTAAATTAAATATTTTAATTTGTGCGAACAATTTTTTAAAACACTTTTTTATTTGAATATGTAAATTTGTTTGTTTAAGTTTCTAAATATCAAAAGTTTATTATGCCAAGAAAATTATTAAATGAAGAATTGAACCGACTAACTGTCAATGATTTTAAGGAATCTGAAAAATCTAACTTTGTTGTAATTCTAGACAATATTAGAAGTATGAATAATGTTGGAGCTGTTTTTAGAACTTCTGATGCTTTTATGTGCGAAAAGATTTTTTTGTGCGGCATCACTCCCACTCCACCTCACCGCGACATTCAAAAAACCGCTCTTGGTGCTACAGAAACTGTTGATTGGGAATATGTTGAAAATACGGTTGATGTTATTAAAAAACTAAAATCCGAAGGTTTCAAAATTGCGGCAATCGAACAGGTAGAAAATGCTGTAATGTTGAATAATTTTACTCCCGAAAAAGAACAGAAATATGCTTTTATTTTTGGAAATGAAGTGAAAGGTGTTGAACAAGAAGTAGTTAACCAATGTGATTTTTGTCTAGAAATTCCACAGTTTGGTACAAAACATTCTCTTAATATTTCGGTTTCTGCCGGAGTTGTTTTATGGGATTTTGTGAATAAAGGTTTGTAGCGTTTATTATTTCAATAATAATGTTGACAACAAATAATTTTTACTAATAAGATATCAATAGCGTTCTAAACGTTTTTACAACTAATTATATTTTAAGTGATTAATTCAAAAAAAAAACTATATTATTATCTCTTAATTTTTAGTTCTTAATTCTTAGTTCTTATCTCTTAGTTTTTAATTATTAGTTTTTGCAAGTTCTTTCTTCATTCTATAAAAAGACCCCATTATTCCTGGCGATAATGTTTCGGCGTAGTGTTTTTGAGTCAAAAATTCTATTTCATTTACTAGTTCGGGATATTTTTTTGCAATGTCAACAATTATTCTAAATGCCGTTATTCTTACCGAAGGAATTTTATCAACATCTTCCCATATTAACATACAAATATCAAATAAACAACCTTCAATATCTTCGTCAATATTCATTCTTGTCAATATTTTCAATAATTCCCGTTGATGTCCGTCACGTTTAGTTTTAACAGCTTCTATAATCTTTTTGAGATGAGGCTCTATTCGTTCATCATTGTTTACCATCGACTGATTTATCATCCAAGTAGCCCGCCATGAGAGAATTGGATCGTTGTCCAAAGCAAGTTCCAGAGCAGCGGAAAAATATTCAGGATGCTTGTCAATGTGCGTTAATAACAAGTCCCGACTGACTTTTCCGGCTAATATTTCTTTTAAAGCTTCATTCATCTTTTAAAAAATAGGTTTTAGACGATTGCATGTCAAATAAAAATATTTTATCAAAATTTGAATTAAAATCGAGTTTTTCAATGATATTTTGAATGCTAAAATTAACAAATTTTCTCAAATCTTCTACAAAAATAATAAGCCAATAATTATTACAAACTTTCTTTTGATACAGTAAAAATTTTTCGTTTTTCTTATCAATAATTTCGTTAAGATTATCAATAAATTGCTGATGAACAACTTTTGATGACAAAATAAAACGAGTTATTTCAATTCCAATTGATTTTTTTTTGCCCAATTTTACAATAAAATCGGGCGATTCGGAAGCATAAATTTTACCTTTGGGAAAATCTTCGTAAGATTTACGAAACAAAGCAAGAAATTGTTTTTCTTCGAGTTTTTGATTTATTCTATTGTCCATTTTTAGTGAAAAATTATTCCAATTCTTCGGTTATTGGCAACCAAATAGTTTCTTCAGAATCTTCGCTGTAAGGTTTGTATTTTTCATCAAGTACCTCAAAATGTTCACGATTATCAATCTGATATCCAGAGTTGGGAACCCATTCTTCAAAAATATAACGAATTGTATCAAAATAAGTGCTTACGGGACCTTTATGAACAAAAACTGCATATTTACCACCTTTAAATTCGTATGTTTCCATTCCTTCGGGAATATTATCAAAACTTTTGACTTCCATAGTTGTCCATTTCTCGAAAGGTCTGTCCATTTTATCTTCGAGATACCAAAAATAGGCTTCATAATTTTTAATTGAGTACAATGTAGTGTCCATTGAATCAACAATTTCGTTAAGTCTAGGCATAAATTTTTTCCACAATTCAACTGTTTTATCGTCAGCGAATGTGGTTTGAATTCGCATTCCAATCAATTTTTTAGGCTTAATTTCTATAATTTCAGGAGTCATAATTTCTTTTTCAGAACCGTATGCCAATAACAGTAATGTCGTCAGTTTGATCAAAATCGCCTTTCCATTTTAGGATTGTTTTCTCAAAAATATCACGTTGTTGGTCAACAGGTTTTTTGTAATTGGATTTAATTAATTGATGAAAATTTTGAAAGCCAAATTTTTTATCTTTCGAAGAACCAAACTGGTCTACATATCCATCGGAGAATAGAAAAAGCATATTTCCATGTTCCATCATAAAAGTTTCAGAGAAATATACAGGTTCTTTTCTTTTTGAAAGTATTCCTCCAATAGTAAAATAGCTGAATTTCACCTCTTTGAGATTAGATTCATTGTCAATTATTATTGCATTTTGCGAAGTTTGAGAAATCTCAATTTCGTGTTTTTCAGGCATATATTTAACAAAACTAATTTCCATTCCATCGTCAATTGATTTGTCTCCGTTATTAAACAAAGTAATTAGCTCTTTGTTCAGATTAGCAAGAACCTCAGGCGGATTTACAATATCTTTTTCGATTACAATTTTGTTTAATAAAATATTACCAACAGTGCTCAATAAAGAACCCGGCACACCATGTCCGGTGCAATCTACTAGAGCAAACAAAATTTCGTCATTTGTTTTATAAGACCAAAAAAAGTCGCCACTAAGAATGTCTTTCGGCTTAAAAAGCATAAAAGAGTCTTCAAAATATATTTTGAAAGTATTAAAAGACGGAATGATTGCTTGTTGAATTGTTTCTGCGTAATTTATACTGTCATAAATTAAATTGCTCTTTTTACTTATTTCATTATTAAGCAAGTTTATTTTATATCTCTGATTTACAAGCGAATGCAAAAATAAAGAAAAGGAAGTAAAAATTACAAATCTTGAAAAAGCATTCCAATAGAAATAAAATTCATAAGTATATTGATGCCCTGATTTAAAATCGGAAATCAACCAAATTAATGAAGCGAAAATTGAAAAAATAAATAGTATAATTCTTTTAATCTTGTAGTTGTAAGAAACAAAAAAAAGCGGAATAAAATAGAAAAATTGAAAAGAGAGTTCGTATCCTGATTTATAGTCAATGAAACCAAGTAAAACAGTAAAAAGTGAAGCAATTAAAAGGTTAAGAGTTAAATTTGAAAATAGAATACTAAGTTTTCTCATCATCAATCATTATTAATATTTCTAATTTCGAAGGGTATATTAATAATTGAAAAAAGTTCTCTTCCTTTTTTCTCCATATTAAGATCATTATCAAAATAATACCAAATTACTTTTATGTTATTGTTACTTTGACTATATTCTTCTAAAACAAGCAATAATTCGATAATTTTTTTTGCAGAAGCAGAATTATAATATTCAAGTTGAATAGAAAGTTCAATTTCTTCTTCAATATCTTTTAGATTTTGCTTAAACCAATCTATAATATTATTATATAATAAATTTGCATTTTCGGGAATTGATCTACCTGAAATTTCGTATAGGTTTTTATCGACATCAATAATAACCTCCGGAGAATCATCTTTTCCTGTTAAATATATTTTTTCCATTCGTATTAGATATTTACACTTATTGTTAAAAAAGATATTTCTTCGTCAATTGGAGTAATGTCAAAATTTATTTCACCAGAACTTTCTCTGGCAATTTCAATAAATCCCAAACCTGCATTGCCCTTATCGTCAATAATTCCTTTCTTTAATTTTTCAAGGTACATATTTTTGAGCTTATCCTTATCAGAATTGTTAAGATTTTCAATTATTTGCCTCATTTTTGCGATTTCAGAATTTTTCACGTAATTTCCTGTACTGATATTATTCTTGTCGTCAAATTTTCCTAATGTGAAAATTCCGTCCCGTTCATTTCCAACAGAAAATGCGTGTTTGCTTATGTTTTGTAGTAGTTCAGTTAAGATGTTGAAAAATTGCGACTTAAAAGTAACATGTTCAAACTGATTAACTTGCAGGTTTCTTTCAATTATTTTCAATAGAATTAGCACATTGTCTTGCGCAAAATTACCTTTATATGCTAAATATACATTCTTTGAAATCATTGACGAATTAAGCTCTTTCAAAGAATCAATATAAAATTCCGAGTTATCAACTTCTGCTTTTTTTTGTGATTTTAATTTTATTTGAAGGTAAAAAAAGGAAACTTTATCATCAACTTTTTCAAAATCGAACTCAAGTTTATTTCCTGACTTGTATGCCATTTGAATTAATCCTAATCCTGCGCCACCTTTATCTGTTAACCTATCGTTGGAAAGAATTTCTAAATAGAGTTTTTTAAGGTCTTCTTTTCCGAGCTCATTTATTTGAGCAAGTTTAGTTGAAATATCTTGAATATTCTGATTATCAACAATATTTGCAGAAGAGATATAATAAATATTTCCAACACTACGAATAGAAAAAATTCCAAATTCATTAACATTCCTTTTTTTGTCATCATCAATTTCACCATGTCTTACTATATTTTGAAAAGACTCAGCAATTAAGAATGAAATTCTATTTCGTATTGTAGTTGTATCTTGCTCTTGATCAATATTTCCTTCACTTAAACTAATTATTTTTTCTGTAAATTCATCTCTAAACATACCATGATACAGTAAGCTAAAATTATCAGATTTTAATAAATTAAAATAATTAAATATTGTTTTTGTATCCATATTTAGAAAATTATCGAAAGTTAATAAATCATTTGATCAAAAGATTACTCAAAGGTAGAGAAATATTTGAAATTATCTAAGAAATATTCATAAAAAAAACCGTAGAAATATCAATTAAGCTAATTCTACGGTTTTAAACACACACATTTATACCAAATTGTTAAAATAATTCCGAGAATTATTTTTTATACCGATTGCACATTGAAATTAGTCCAAACGTCGCAAAAACTCGTTTGAACTAAATCAATGTAGCATCGGCATTTACCAATGTAATTTATAAAATAGTTTTGGACTATTTTATAAAAA
>JAFGUD010000022.1 GCA_016938685.1 Bacteroidales bacterium
AACCGCTGTCGGTACTCCTGAAGCACCTATTACTTTCACATCAAGCTCATCTTCTCCTTCTGCCGGTGATTGGGGTTCAATTGTTTTCGACGAACATACCGGTACTGATTCAAAACTTGATTATTGCAACATATCTTACGGCTCTGATGAAGACTGGGGATTAATTGAGGTATGGAACAATTCTAACACAACAATTTCAAACTGCAATATATCAAATTCCTCTGGACACGGAATTTACATCAATAGCTCTACTGTAAACATTACTAATAATATTTTCACTGATATAGCTGGAGATGATGTCTACTATGACCCCGGCAAATAAAATTTCAACATAAATTTTAATTTAAACCGGCTTTTTGAGCCGGTTTTTTTATCCATTATAAGCTGCTGATTACTAAGCACTAACAAATCAACCAAAAACATATTTTTAAAAAATCTATTTTATTCTTTGATTTTTCAATCTTTAATAGTGTTTTTTTTCTATCTTTGAATGAAAAATTAAATATGAGTGATACAAAAAAAACAACACCGGAAACAATAAAAGAAGTTAAGTTGACCCGTGAATTTGTTAAAAGTTTGCCTAAAGCTGAACTTCATTGCCATTTGGACGGCTCTATGAGAGTTGAAACCATTATGGATATTGCAAAAAAAGAAGGCGTAAAACTACCCTCAGAAGACATCAAAGAACTACGCAAAATACTTGAAGTGGGTATGAAATGTAAAAGTCTCGAAGAATATCTTCGCCCTTTTGACATAACAGCCCAAGTGCTTCAAACCGAAGAAGCTCTATTTCGAGCAACATACGAATTAGCAGAAGACGCAGCCGAAGAAAATGTTAGATATATTGAAATAAGATTTGCTCCGCTTTGGCATATAAAAAAAGGTTTGTCTTTAAATCAAGTTATTGAAGCAGTAATAGACGGAGCCAGACAAGCCGAAAGAAAATTTAATATCAGAATCGGAATTATTATTTGTGGTATTCGTCACACGTCTCCGGCAGACACTCTAAAAGTAGCTGAACTTGCAGTTGCATACAAAAACAGAGGCATTGTTGGTTTCGACTTAGCTGGTGCTGAAAAAGATTTTCCTGCAAAAGACCATAAAGAAGCTTTCTATTTGATTATCAACAATAACATCAACACAACTGCTCACGCGGGAGAAGCTTATGGTACAGAATCGATAGAACAGGCTATTCATTACATTAGTGCAAACAGAATTGGGCACGGAACTCGCCTAAGAGAAGACGGCGACTTACTTAGCTATGTTAATGACCATAGAATTCCTCTTGAAATGTGTATTACATCAAATGTACAAACAAAAGCTGTTGAAACTTTTGAGGATCATCCTGCTAAATTTTATTTTGATTTAGGCTTGCGTGTTACTTTGAATACAGACAACAGACTGATTTCAGACGCAAATCTTACTGATGAATACATGATTGCTATCGAAAAACTTGGTTTTACTGCCAATGACATTAAATACCTTATTCTAAACGGCTTTAAATCTGCTTTTCTGCCTTTCCATGAAAAAATTAAACTAATAAAAGACGTTACTAAAGAAATGGAAGAAAAAGGATTAATTTTCAAAAAGAATTACATTTAATTGAGTTGACCAGTTAATCAGTTAACCAGTTAACCAGTTGACCAGTTAATTAGTTGACCAGTTAATTAGTTGACCTTTTGACCAGTTAAATAGTTTTAGAGTTAGCTGTTTAACTGCTTGTCAGAAAAAAGCTGTCTTAAAGTTTTATGCTGAACTATTCTTTCACTTTTAACAACTGATAATCAGTTATAAAAATCTGAGAATTTATGGCAAAATAGACTTTTCGGACAGCCTTTTTTAAATTAATTCTATTAAAACTCTGATTTACAACTAATCAATCAACAAAAAACAAATATTTACTCATCTAAAGATTGTTTGATTGATAAACTTTTTAGTATTTTTGCGGCGAAATGATTTCATCTCTTGTAATAAAAAACTACGCTCTTATTGATAACCTAAGCATCGAACTTGACAAAGGTTTATCAATAATAACCGGCGAAACAGGCGCAGGAAAATCAATTATTCTTGGCGCAATGTCGCTTATTCTGGGGAATAGAGCTGACACGTCGGTAATAAACAACTCCGAACAGAAGTGTGTGGTTGAAGCTATTTTTGACATTACAGGCTACAAACTCCAAAAGATTTTTAAAGCAAACGAAATAGAATATTTTGAAAAAGCTATTGTCCGTCGTGAAATTTCTCCCGAAGGTCGCTCCCGTGCTTTTGTAAATGATACTCCGGTAAATCTATCAACTCTTAAAGAAATTACCGAAAAACTCATTGATATTCATTCTCAACACGATACTCTTGAGCTAAATAGTGCAGTTTTTCAAACAGAAGTAATTGATTTGATAGCTAAAAACACAAATATTCTAACTGATTATCAAACAACCTTCAAAGCATTCAAAAGAACAACCAACGAACTAATTGATTTACAAGAACTAGCACAAAAAGAAAAGGCAGATTTCGATTATTACCAATATCAATACGAGCAACTTGAAAATGCTGATTTAAAACCAAGCGAAGAAGAGGAATTAGAACTTGAACAAAAGCAACTTACTCATACTGAGGAGATAAAAACAAATCTTTCTAAAATTAACTTTCTTCTGAACAATGAAGAAAATTCGGTGCTTGACATGTTAAAAGAAGCCTTGAAAGCCTCTGAAAATATTACTGATTTTCTGCCTCAAGCTAAAGATATTTTTAGCAGATTGGAAAGCGCATCAATTGATTTACAAGATCTTGCAAACGAAGCAGATGTTCTTGACAATGACCTTGAGCTAGACCCGGAACGTCTTGAATTCATAAACAACCGTCTTGACACAATCTATAATTTACAGCATAAGTTCAGTGTTCCTTCTATTAATGATTTATTAAAATTACAAAACGATTTTGCCGAAAAACTCGAACAAATTTCTTCTTTTGACGAACAAATTGAACAAAAAAAGGCTGAAATTGAACAAATTAGAAAAAAACTAACAGATTTAGCCGATATTTTAAATAAAAATAGAAACTCCGCTAAAAAAACATTCGAGGAAAAAATCACATATATTGTCGAAAATCTGGGAATGCCAAACACAAAATTTGACGTTCAAATTCAAAAAACCGAAGAATTTACAACTACCGGAACAGACAAAATTACATTCTTATTTTCAGCAAATAAAAGTTCAGAACCACAACCGATTACTAAAATTGCATCAGGAGGAGAACTTTCACGTTTAATGTTGGCAATTAAATATTTAATTTCAAAGTCGAAAACTCTGCCAACAATAATTTTTGATGAAATCGACACAGGAATTTCCGGCGAAATTGCAGCAAAAATGGGTGCTTTATTACAAAAAATGTCTGATAATCTGCAAATTATAAACATCACTCACCTACCCCAAATTGCGGCTAAGGCTCATCATCACTTTTTTGTTTACAAAGAAGAAACAGCCGAAAAAACAATTTCCCACATACGAAAACTTTCTGATAATGAAAGAATTACAGAAATTGCAAAAATGCTAAGCGGTACAAATATCACAGAAAGCGCAGTTCAAAATGCTAAGGAGTTGTTAAATAACTAATCCTGATTTTTTTGCAACAAAATAGCTTCCTGTTTTTTATTTTTAAGCCGAATTGCAACTATTGTCATAACAATCAGAATAACAGCCAAATACAAAAAAGTATTTTTATAACCAATGATTGAACCAAATTTTGCAACGACAACACCTATTGTGGCTGCTCCAACTATTTGACCTAAACTTATAAAAATCGTCAACATTCCCTGTGTTACAGCTCTATCAGAAGCAGGTACTTCATTCAACATAACATATCTCAACGAACT
>JAFGUD010000145.1 GCA_016938685.1 Bacteroidales bacterium
AATAGAGTTTAAAAAAGCAAATATTACTGATAATGAATTTGAACAAGCAGTAAAACAAGGTATTTGAAATGGTAGAATTTTAAAAGCAAAATATTATGGAACAATAGCAGGTGAAACTGTTAGATTTTTTGAAGAAGGAAAAGATGATTCTTTAGATGATGCTTTTTATAGTATTCCAGTAAAATATGGAAAACCTGAAGAATGGACTTTTACAAAATGAGGAGTTGTTGATTTAGAACCTGTAACTATGGAAACACTTGAAACAGCTCTTTCAAAAGCTCATCAAAGTATTTGGAGAGGTGGAAAAAGAAATCCAGCAGAAGCATTTTGAGAAGTGGCAAAAATCATTTTTATAAAAGTTGCTGATGAAAAAAAATGAAGAAAAATATGAGAACCTTACCAATTTCAAAGAAAAAGAAATGAATCTACACATAAATTAAAAGCAAGAATTGATGAAATTTATGAAATAGAAAGACAAAAAGATAAACAAGTTTTTCAAGAAGAAATTAAACTTAATGATAAAGAATTAGCCGCAGTTGTAGAACATTTACAAAGATTGAATTTTAATAAAACAGACTTAGATATTAAATGAGAAGCTTTTCAAAAATTTCTTTGAAACTTTTTCAAATGAGAATTTGGGCAATATTTTACACCAAATACAGTTACAAGATTTTGTATAGACTTATTTGCTCCTGAAATGGATAATACAAGTAAAGTTTTAGATACTTCTTGTGGTTCGGGTTGATTTCTACTAAAAGCACTTGATGTAATGAGAGAAAAAGCAAGTGAATATTATGAAAATTGAACAGTTGAACATTTTAATTATTGGCATAGTTTTGCTGAAAATTATTTATATTGAATAGAAATAAATGAATCAATAGCAAGAGTTGCTAAGATGAATATGATTTTACATGATGATGGTCATACAAATGTTATAAGTCACGATTGACTTGAACCAATTGAAAATATGACAAAATTAAATCTTTGATTCAAAGAAAATTGATTTGATTATATCTTCACAAATCCTCCTTTTGGTGCAGTTGTTAAAAAAACTGAAAGTGATTATTTAGGAAGTTTTGAACTAGGAAAAAGCGGAAACAAAGAAAGACCAGCACAAAAAACAGAAATACTTTTTATAGAAAGATTTCATCAATTTTTGAAACCAAACGGGAAAATATCCGTTGTTTTACCAGATTGAATTTTGACAAATTCATCTCTTCAATATGTAAGAGAATGGATTTTGGAACATTTCAAACTTCTTTGAGTTATCAGTTTACCACAAGATGCTTTTAGATATTATTGAGCTTGAGTAAAATCAAGTGTTTTAGTCATGGAAAAATGGTGAGCAAAAAAAGAAAAAGATTACAAAATTTTCATGGCAACGGTTGATAAAATCGGTATTGATGCAACAGGAAGAAAATGTGATAATGAACTTCCACAAATTGCAGAACAATTCAGAGAATTTTTAAAGAATCCAGCAAATTTTTAGTAGCCCCTGACTTTAAAAATACTATTTTCATAGTGAGTCAGGGGCAGTTGGAAAATTTTTGAGCAAAACAAGTTAATGTATTAGTTAAATCAAAATATAAATTATTTACTTATAGTGATATTTTTGAAGAACTAAAAAATTGAGTAGATGAGAGAAGTTATATAGAAAATTCAGATATAAATTTATTAAAAGTTTCAAATGTAAAAAATAATGAGATTGTTTGAGATATTGCAAAAATTTCAGTTTTTCCAAGTAAATGAAAATTAGAAAAATGAGATTTATTGATAACAAGAAAATGAACAGTTTGAGAATCAAGTATATTTAACAAAGATTGAGATTATTTTGCTTCATCAGAAGTTTTTATAATAAAACTGAAAAATGAAATAGAAAATATAAAAATCAATAAAAATTATATTTCTTTGTTTAATAACTTTTGATTTATTAGAAATCAATTTAAAGATAAATGTGTTTGAGCTATAATGCCAAGTATTTCTCAACCAGATTTATGAAGTATAAAAATCCCACTTCCACCTTTAGAAATCCAAAATCAAAT
>JAFGUD010000146.1 GCA_016938685.1 Bacteroidales bacterium
CCTGTCCGAAGGACACGGAACTGCGAAACGAGAATCCGCAGTTGGCGTACCACCGAACCCCGCCCTGCAATATGTACTTTGTTACCAACTGGGCTTTATTTTTAAGTCTATATTTGAATCATTTGACTTTCTCTATTTTCTTCTTTGTACTCGTCGCTCCACTCAAAATCAATTTTTATTTTGTCCGGGTGATTTTCAATTAATGCACCTAATTTAATCTCAATTGAATTTTGAGGTCTAATGTCAATTGGGCACGGATTTGTAAAAACGTGATAACCATCGTGCTCAGGGATTTTGACATTCACATTTTTAGCAAGGCTTTTCCCTTTATTATAAATTTTTACTGTCCTTGTTCCTTTGTTTTCTTTTACAACAAACGCTTCTATTTTCGCTTTTTTCTCTTCTTCCTTTTCTTTTACAATTTTTTCGAGATTGTACTCATTAAGCAGTCTTGATTGTTGTTTTATTTTCTTGTCATGTTTGAAGTAGGTGAAAATTGAAAGAGACAAAGCCAATATTGATAATATTATTCCAATAATTTCCATTAACCTTTGAATTTTATGTTTTTATTTCCTTTAAAGGCATCCTTAAACATTTTGGTTATGTCATCTTTTAAATCTTTAGTTATTTCTTTTTTAGTCTCGTCAAGTTCCCGATTTATATTTTCTTGATTTAATTCGACAAGTTCATCATAACCTCCCAAATATTCTCGTCCACAGCGATTACATTTTATCCAAGTCTTATCTTCATTAAATTCAAAATCAGAATCACCACAAGTTATGCAACGGAGTTGGATTGATTTGTTATAAGAATCTTTCATGGTCTTAGTTTTTATTTTCAAAGAATTGATTTTACCAGTCGTCTTGAGTCTCAGATTTTTGAGACATTGCTATTTTTAATGAATTTATCAAAGCGTTAATTTGGCTTGTTGTTTGGTCTTTTATTTCTGCCCAGGCTTTATTGTTTGCGCCACCTCTTGTTGGTTTTGGAGCATATTCTGAATTAGTCAAAATGCCATAACTTATTGGCTTATTTCCGTCATAATACGAACCTTCATGGTCAAATGAATGAAAAACATATTTGTATCTTCCGTCTTTAACGTAAACATTTACTTTAAAATTTACATATCCGTTTACACAGACCACTCCCACATAAAAACGGTCACTTTTATATTCGACAACTGCATTCCCTGAAATTTCACCATTTTCTTTGTCTGAAATACTTATAACATCTTTTTCGCTTTTAAAAGTATTACTGAACCATTGTCTTGCCCTATTAAATAATTCAGTTTTATTAACTGTTGAATCCACTGCTACAACTTCTTCCCATTTTAATGGTTCCTGTGAATAACTCAAAGTTGATATAAAAATCACTACATTGCTGTCCACTTAAAATAGGCTGAGGGACAGCTGGTTATAATTTAGTTCTTTGACATTTTTGTAATCTATGTTTGTAAGCAA
>JAFGUD010000147.1 GCA_016938685.1 Bacteroidales bacterium
AAAACAATTGAACCCCAATCACCGGCAGAAGGAGAAGATGAGCTTGATGTGAAAGTAATAGGTGCTTCAGGAGTACCGACAGCGGTTAATTTACCGTAATAATACTGACCAACATAAAGAAAGACGTCAGCATTGAATTTCAAAGTACAACCGGGCATTAAAGTAAGTGAAGAATTTGAATTTTCGAGAGCTACACTAAAGCTTTCAGAAACAATATAATCGGCATCAAAATTTTGCCAGGTATATTGACCATCTATTTCGTAGAAATGTCCATTAATGAATATACCAAATCCATTATCAGCAAGTATTTCGTTTGAGGCATCAAGGGTGTGAATTGCATTTATGTGTGTGTTTACAGGATGTTTGCCGCAATTCCAAATTTTATTGTTTTTACATTCTGAAAATTTTCCTTCATAATAAAAATGTAAGCCATTATTTTTGGAATTTTGAATTGTACAATAATTCATTTTGATTGAAGTAGAAGTAATATAAAGCATACTTTCAGAAAGTCCACCGTATTCAATTGTACAATAAGTCATACTGCTGCGAGAAGATGAGTTGTATTGTGCAAACTCAATATATTCCCAATCACCTGCAGATTTTATTTTTGCATTTGAAGTAAAAATAATCGGTTCGTCTTCGGTTCCGTCAGCAACCATTGAACCATAAGCAACATCGCCAATAGTAAGTTTTGAAGCAGGATTAAATTTTATTGTTGTTCCTGGTTCTATCGTCAAATCGGCTTGTACACTAATACAGCCCTCAATAATGTAGGTGTTTTTGGCTTCCCAAATTGTATTTTCGGTAATATCCTCTGTAATGAATATTTCTCCATTGAAAAGTTTTTGGCAACTAAAAGACAAAATAGTAATTAATGCAATAAACAAATAATTTGCTTTTTTCATAGTTTTTGATTTTAAAGATTAAAAGTTTGGCAAATTTATTTAATTGCATTATGCTATAGCTGTAAAAAGACGACAAAAATTAATCGTGTGAAAAAAATTTTTCAACGCTATGATCTCCTGACCAATAGCCGTTTATATAGTTTTGAGGAGTTTCTCCAACAATTTTTTTAAATTCTTTTATAAAATGGGAGTAATCGTAAAAATTCAAATCATAAATAATATTGGATATTTCAGTATTATTGTTTTTTTTGAGTGAGTTTAAGAGATTGAAAAATCTTACTTTTTTTAAATAATCGTGAGGAC
>JAFGUD010000148.1 GCA_016938685.1 Bacteroidales bacterium
AATAAAAGTTGCAAAATTAGAAACAAATATCGAACCTTCGTTTTGGCAATGGCTGGAATTAAAAATAAAAGAGAAAAATAAATGATTAAAAAACCTATAAAGTTTTCTGGTGTTGGAATTCATTCTGGTGTGGTTGCAAACGTTGTTGTTCGTCCTGCACGAGCAAAAGGGATTTTCTTTAAACGTGTTGATTTGCATGATGTAGAATTAATACCAGCGTTATGGAATCATGTTCAAAATACAGGGTTGTTAAGTACTTCTATTGGTAAGGCACCAAATCAGGTTCAAACCATAGAGCATTTTATGGCAGCTTTGTTTTTGTGTGGGATTGATTCTGCGATTGTTGAAATTGATGGACCCGAGTTTCCAATACTTGACGGCGGAGCACAACAATTTATAGAGCTGATTTCCAAAAATATTGACACAAAAGCTAAAAACAAAATAAAAAAAATAGTTGTTAAAAAAGAAATTATCGCAACCAGGCAAGAAATAATAAAACAAATGCCTATAATAAATCGTTTCGCATTGTGGGTTCATGGTTTGAAAACTGGTAGAAAAGAAGATGGTTTTGTAAAATTGTCACCGGAATCAGGCAGTTTCTTAATGGATATAACTTTGGATTATCCAGATGCTGCAATAGGTAAACAAAAATTTGAATTTATATTTGATATGTCTGAATCTTCAAAAGTAATATTTAAAAAGCATATAGCAAAATGCAGGACTTTTGGCAGATTGTGGGAATGGGAATATCTAAAAAAACGCGGCATGGGTCGTGGTGCAACACCTGAAAATGTTATTGTTTTGATGAATGGAAATGATGATTGGGATAAACTGAAACAATCTGGATACAATGATAAAGATTTGAAAAAACTACTTAAAAACCATGGTGCACAGACTTTGACACCGCTGCATTATCCAGATGAATTTGTTAGACATAAGTTAATTGATGCGCTGGGTGATTTTTATACAAGCGGAGGAATGATTGTCGGAAAATTGGAATCTTATAAGGGAAGTCATGGGTTGAATAATTTGGTTCTTAAAAAACTGTTCAGTGATCCTGCAAATTATGATATAATAGATTAGAAAATATCATGAGGTTAAAAATGAAAAAAATTGCAATTTTATCATTGGTGTTGGTTCTTTCTGCATGTGGCGGATTTATCAAAAATCAAAACG
>JAFGUD010000149.1 GCA_016938685.1 Bacteroidales bacterium
AAAACTCGTTTGAACTAAATCAATGTAGCATCGGCATTTACCAATGTAATTTATAAAATAGTTTTGGACTATTTTATAAAAACATTTAGTATAAATTGACAGTTTTAAAATTTATTTATACCGAAATACTTTAAAAAATCCGATTTCATTTTCTTAAAATCTGTTTTAAAGTCAATCGGCATTACTTGCTTGTAAAAAATAATTCTCGGAATTATTTTTACAATTTGGTATAACTACAGAAGTATCACTCTTCAAATAATTTTGTTCTATTACTTGTCAATAAATAATCCCCCAAACTTTAATTTATTTCAAAAAAACCAATACTAGTTACTGGCCTCTAGCAACTGACAAATGGCTAATGGTTAACTCGACAACTGGTTAACTAACAAACTGACTACTGACTACTGGTTAACTCGACAACTGGTTAACTAACAAACTGACTATTGATCAGCTGGTTACTGGCTACCGGTTAACTGATTTACTTACTGCATAACTCCTTGAATATAAATGCTACTTGTAAAAATTGGAATAAAACATGCTGCGGCTAAGTCTTTTAGTCTAACATAGTTTGTATCTGCATAAACTTCCCAATAATCCCAGTCTTCGCTTGACCAAGTACGGATTTTGTAATAAACACTGTCGTTATAAATTTCCCAAAAATCCCAATCTTCCGATATCCATGTTCTTGCGGCAAGGTAAATATCATCACTTTCAATTTCCCAATAATCAAAGTCGTTACTAGTCCAAGCGCGAATTGAATAATAAATATCACCGGCTGTAAGTTCCCAATAATCCCAATCTTCAGATGTCCAAGTTTGAATATCTCCTTCAATGTCATCAATATAAAACTCCCAATGATCCCAATCTTCTGATGTCCATGTTTGGTATCTACCATAAGAAGAATCCAGCAGAGAAACTTCCCAAAAGTCCCAGTCATTTGAAGTCCATGTTTGAATTTTGCCAATATAATCGACAGAATAAGTTGTAGTATCGATTATAATTGTATCATTTGGATTAACAGGAATAGGTTCTGTTCTGCTTGGGTAATTATTTCCATCAGGAAAAACAAAAGGCTCAGTTTCACAACCAAAAACTAACAGAGCAACAATCATAAAGAAAAAAAATTTCATCAGTTTAAATTTTGAATAATGAATAATGAATATCGAATAATGAAGTAAAAATTCAATCATTTCGTTGTGTGAAAAAAATTATTTTTACATGTTCGTTTCACCGCTATTTATTTTTGTTAAAATTACGTTTAAAAGTTGAAAAAAGCCTAACTTTTTGACAAAAAATTTCAACAATTCAAACAGAAAGCTTAATTTTGAACAAAATACAGACAAAAATTTTACTCATGAATACTACAAAATACATATTGTGCATATTTTTCACTATAATTTCATTAAATTTATTTTCACAGAATGAAAAAATTGATAAAATCCTTGCAAAAGGCGAAGAAGCATCTTATTATGATCTTGATTCAAGTCTGATGTTTTTTAATGAAGCACTGGATATTAGCATTGAAACAAAAAACAAAGAATACGAAGCAATTTCATTAGGTCAAATAGGTAGAATTTATTACTACATGAATGAAGTTGCCGAAGCAACAAATTATTTTCAACAATCATTAGACATAGCATTAGAAATAGAAGACTACCTTCAAGCTGCTAAAATGTGTAATAATCTTGGTTTGATGAATTTGTACACACAAGAATACGACAAAGCTTATGATTTTTTCAAAAAACAGTTAACTTTCAGCACAGAAGCAAACGACAGCACTTGGATTTCAGATAGTTACAATAATTTTGGTTCTTATTTTTTAAACCAGGATTTACTTGATAGTGCTATAAATAATTATGAAATTGGCTTAAAAATAGCAGAACAAATAGACTACAAAGGTAATATTGCAACAATTAATTCTAATCTTGCAATTGTTTATCACACAAAAGGCAATTTACCACTAGCGTTGAAATATAATTTAGATGCTGCCAGAATCTTTCAAGAAACAGGAGATTTACATAACTATGCTATAACGGCAAGCAATATTGGCGCAATGTACATAGATAACAACGAATTTGACAAAGCAAAAGAATATCTTTTGATAGCATATAATTTAAAAGACAGCATAGTTATTGAAGATTATTATCTCCAAACAACGCTTATTAATCTTGGAATTGTTAACAAAGAATTCAAGGATTTAGATAAAGCAGAACGATTTTTTTTAGATGCGCTGGATATTAGTATAAAAAACGAAGATGTAAAAAATCAAATAACTGTTTATCTGAATCTTATAACATTATATATTGACAAAAAAGACAATCAAAAAGCTCTTGAATACGGAAATTTAGCATTACAACTATCAGAAGAAATAGAATCGGAACAACTAATAGCTAGTTCGTACAAAAAACTAGGCAGTGTATATAATGCAATGAAAAACTACACACAAGCAATTTATTGTCTAAAAATTGCTTATCAAAAATCAATTGATTTAGGCTATCTGACATACATTCTTGATGTTCTTGACGAATTGAAATTTTCATACAAAAGTTTGAACGACTACAAAAGTGCCTTTGAAACCGACGAATTAATTATTGTGTTTCAGGATAGTCTAACAGGAATTGAAACTCAAAAACAACTTTCGACTCTGGCCACAATTTATGAAACCGAAAAAAAAGAACAAGAAATTGAAAAACAAAAACTGGAAATTACGGCAAAAAACCTTAAAATCAAACAAGGAAACTTAATCATTTTCACTGTTTCGGCTGTTTTACTTTTAGTTATTATTCTAATATTTGTATTATTTAGTTCAATTAAAGCAAAAAAGAAAGCAAACAGAATTCTGAAAGAACAAAAAATAATAATTGAAGAAAAAAACGAGGAACTAGGTCAACTAATAGAAGAAATTTCCACACAAAAAGAAGAAATAGAAGCTCAAAGAGATTTAGCAAATGCTCAAAAAAGCGAAATAATTTCAAGCATTAATTACGCAAAAAGAATTCAGAATGCTGTTTTACCTTCAACAGAGCTAATGGATAAAATTCTGCCCGAACATTTTATTCTTTTTAAACCCCGCAACATTGTCAGCGGCGATTTTTACTGGGTAAAACAAATTCACAATCTAACAATTGTTGCTACTGCAGATTGCACAGGACACGGAGTTCCGGGAGCTTTCATGAGTATGTTGGGAAGTGCTTTTCTTAACGAAATTGTTACTTCTAAAAGTCTTGATACAACAGGAAAAATCCTTAATGAACTTAGAAACAGGGTTAAAAAATCGCTAAAACAAAAAGGAGAAAACGAAGACCAAAAAGACGGAATGGACATGGCTCTTTATGCAATTGATACTGAAACTAATGAATTGCAATTCTCAGGAGCATACAATCCGCTTTACATAATCCGAAATATTGAATTTCAGGCTGTCGAAGAACAATTTGCAGGCAATAAAAACATAAGACTTAATAATGATGATAAAATCCCAAACAAAACGCTCATTGAAATAAAACCTGACAGGCAACCGATTTCTGTTCATGTTATTGAAGAACCTTTTACCACCAAATTTTTCAGATTGAAAAAAAACGACTGTCTTTACACATTTTCTGATGGTTTTTCAGACCAATTTGGAGAAAAATCGAGCGAAAGAATTAAATCAAAAGCATTTAAAAGTTTATTACTTTCTATTTCCGAAAAACCATTGAAAGAACAAAACCAGTTTCTAAACAATTATTTTGAAAATTGGCGCGGATTACAAGAACAAACAGACGATGTTTTGGTGATTGGAGTTAAAATTTAGGGCAAAATCTGCAATTTCATTTGTTACTCTAAAAATCCGTATTTTTCTGAATAAAATTCTTTTTTAAGGAACTTTCTGTAAAAGGAACAAAAAAAGAATTTGTTTTTAAAGTGTATACCGATACGCTTTTAGTAATTACTAACATGAACTCCCTTTGGTCGGTTGTATTACTTCGCAAACTCGTAATGCAAAACTAAAAG
>JAFGUD010000150.1 GCA_016938685.1 Bacteroidales bacterium
GGTGGGTAGCTTGCTTCGTTTCATTCGCTTCGCTCACTTCACTACGCAAGCCACCCACCAGCCACCGCCGCATATGCGTTTTCGTTACACACAACTTAAAAAAGACTACGATAAATAGAATTTGACTATCTTTGTCAAAAAATACGATAATGGAAGAATATATAAATAAAGTTATAGAAGGAGATTGCTTAGAAATAATGCCGAATATTCCAGAAAATTCGGTTGATATGGTTCTTTGTGATTTGCCGTATGGAACAACTCAGAATAAATGGGACTCAGTAATACCACTTGATAGGCTTTGGGAACAATACGAAAGAGTTGTAAAAGAAGACGGTGCAATTGTATTAACAGCACAAGGATTATTTACGGCAAAATTAATTTTAAGCAATGAAAATTTATTTAAATACAAAATTGTTTGGGTAAAATCAAAAGCAACAAATTTCTTGAATGCTAAAAAGCAACCTTTAAGAAAACACGAAGATATTTGTATTTTTTACAAAAAGCAACCCACTTATAATCCGCAAATGATAAATGGAACAGCTTACGATAAAGGAATAAGAAAAGACCAGTTTACAGGCAGTTATGGAGATTTTAAACCAAGACACGTAAAAAGCACCGGAGAACGTTATCCGCACGATGTGATGTTTTATGAACCTGAATACGAAGAAGATGCTGTTTATTTTAAAACAGCGGAAAGCGAAGGAAGGGTTTTGCACCCAACGCAGAAACCTGTTAAACTTGGGCAATTTTTGATAAAAACATTCACAAATGAAAATGATATAATTTTGGACAATGCTTGCGGCAGTGGAAGTTTTTTAGTTTCAGCAATTTTAGAAAACAGACGATTTATTGGAATTGAAAAAAACGAAGAAACAAAATTACATAAAGTTGCTGATATTGATTACATTAAAATTTGTAATGAAAGAATTGAAAAAGCCATGATTGAACAAAAACAACCAAAACAGAAAACAATTTTCAACTTTTTTTTATAGCCATTTTATGCAAAAAATGAATGAAAGAGCTTGGGCTGGGCAAATTATTAGTTGGATAAAAGAAACGATTTCATCCGGAGAAACAATATTTCAAGATGCTACAAACGATGAAGGAATAAAACTAAAATCAGGCAGAACAAAATTTCCTGATATTTTGCTTTTTATTGATAAAATTTCAGGTATTGTTTTTAACGGTTGGGAATTAAAGTTTCCTGATACAGCCGTTGATGACAAGGAAATGCTTTTGAATGCACTTGAAAAAGCTGAGCGATTAAATTCAAATTCATTTGTTACATGGAATGGAGCAGAAGCAATAATTTGGAAAATAGAAGGCGAATATTTAATTGAAAATATTAACAAATTAAAAGTTTACCCCAGAGAACAAGGTATCAACACAAGAGAAGATTTATCGGACAAGAATAAATATTTACGTTTTGAATATAAACTTAAACAACGATTAAAACTAATCTTACACGATTTAGAACATCTATATCAAAACGAAGAGATAAAGGAAGCCGTAAATATTTCACTTGATATAATTATTGCAATCTTACAAGTTTCAGAAAGAGTTTTGCCACAAATTGAAAAACAAATAATTGAATTCAAAGGAAATAACAAAAATTTCAGAACAGAATTTGCAAAATGGAAAATTTTAGAAAGTTCTACTTTAAAAATTTTAGAAAATTCATCAAGGAGAGTAGAAAATGTAATACCCGAATTAGTTTTAGCAAAATTCACGTTTTATAAATTAATTGGTAAAATATTGTTCTACTTGACATTATCAGAAAATCTATCAGGAAAATTGGAAAAAATTGATATTGAAACAAGCGATAATTTAAAACAAAAATTTGAAAATTACTTCAACAAAGCGAAAGAAATAGATTATCAAGCTGTTTTTAACAAAGATTTTACAGATGAATTAACCTATAACGAAACTATTGAAAAACTGTTATTTATACTAATTGAAGTTCTAAACAGATATGATTTTAAAATACTTCCAACCGAAGTAATCGGAAACATTCTTGAAAACCTTGTCCCAAAAGAAGAGAAACAAAAATTTGGTCAGTATTTCACTTCCGAAACATTGGCAAACTTGGTTGCATTTCCGGCAATTCAATCGCAAAATGATATTGTTTTTGACCCAACATCCGGAACAGGAACTTTTCTGAATACTTTTTACAACATTTTAAAATTTAACGGACAAAAAGACCATCAAATACTTTTGACACAAATTTGGGGTAACGACATTTCTCATTTCCCTGCTGTTTTGTCTGTGATTAATCTATATAAACAAAAAGTATCAGACGTTGCGAATTTTCCAAGAATTACAAGAAGTGATTTTTTTAATTTGCACTTGGGACAAATTATTGAAATTCCTGATAATAAAGACATAAACAAAATCAATAAAGTAAAATTGCCTCAGTTTGATGCAATTGTTAGCAATTTTCCGTTTATTCAACAAGAAGATATTCCAAATAAGTGGCTTACAGATTTTTTTAGAGAAGAATTTCAAGAAAAACAAAACGCATTTCTGAAAGATAAAAAATTCGTAATAAATGAAAGGTCTGATTATTACACATATTGCTTCTACAATTCGCTAAAATATTTAAAACCAGAAGGTATAATTTCCGCTATAACATCTAATGCTTGGCTTGGCAAAAACTACGGACAACAGTTTAAACGATTTATTCTTGACAATTTTACAATAAAATATATTGTAAAAAGTAATGCAGAACATTGGTTTACTTATTCGCAAGTAAGCACAATTTTTTTAACACTTCAAAAAACAGAAAATCAGCAACCTACTAAATTTATAACAATAAATTTCAAACTAAACGACTTTTTTACAGAAGACAATAAAGACAAGCATTTAGAACTTACAGAAGAATTTTATAACCAAATTGATTTCTGCGATTTACAAGAAAACGAAGATTGGCAACAAGATGAATATTTTCAAACGGTTTACCATAAAAAGGATAAGTCAATTACCGTAAGTATTGTAGATAAAGAAAAATTGATTGAAGCAACGCTAAATCAAGATAATTGGGATATATTCTTTATAGCGCAAAATCCTCTCTCTATGTTTGAAAAATCCGTAATCAATCCATTTCCTGAATTTATTGATGCAGGTAGGGGAACAAGAACAGGTCAGGATAAAATGTTTCTTCTAAATCAAGAACAAATTGATGAATTGCAAATAGAAGATAAGTTTTTGCAACCTACACTGAAATCAAGCAGAGATTTGGATAAAATTGAAAACAATGATGAACCGGAAACTTTTTTGTTTCTTTGTTATGAGCCGATAGACAAACTACAAAATAAATTCCCCAATGCTTACAAATGGATAAAAAAATGGGAAACAAAAAAAAACAAAATAGGTAAACCTTTGCCACAAGTTTTAAAAGCCAATAAACCAAACTGGTATTCTTTAAAAGCAGAAGAACCTGCAAATATCTATATTTCAATAAACCCGGACAAAAAGCTGTTTTTTAGTTACAGTAATGAAAGTATTCATCTCAACCAAAGATTAGTAGCCATTCGAGCAGACAAAAAAGATGTTGAAATTATTGCTGCATTGTTTAACTCAATAATTGGTTTGCTTTATGTTGAGTTTAATGGTATTTCAAGAAATTTAGGTGCGTTGGATTTGAACGCAGATTTTTTCAAATCAAAAATGAAGATTTTAAATCCAAATTTGTTAACAAAAAAGCAAAGGGATTTAATAATCAATAAATTTAAGCCATTAACAAAAAGGAAAATAAATAATTACGATATTGAATTACAATCAAAGGAGAGAATTGATTTTGACAGAACAGTATTGAAATGTTTTGGCTACAATGAAAATATTATTGAATTCTTATACAGCCTGTTAAACGATAAGGTTACAAATAGAATTGAAATGAAAAACAGATAAAAAAATGTGTGTAACATTGTGTTGGTCGTCAGTGGCTTGGGTAGCTTGTTCCATTTCGTGGGCTTCGCCCACTTCATTCCACAAGCCACCCAAGCCA
>JAFGUD010000151.1 GCA_016938685.1 Bacteroidales bacterium
CACCATAACGGGAGATACATAAATGTCCTTAATTTGAATACTCGATTGCGCGTTGACACAAGCAAAGTAAAAGACAAAAGCAAAAATTGCGATAGCTGATTTTTTCATAGTTTAAAGTATTTATAACAACGACGATAAAACTACTACAAAAAAAAAAAAACAACCTACAAAAAGTTTTGGAAAGTTATTAACAAGTATTGAAAAGTGAAAATAGAAGGTCGCTTTTTAGTTTTTAGGAAGTTGGGTAAAGATTATCTCCGAAAAATTGAAATCCGGAGGATTAAGAGATCATTTAAAATATGTCTATCCACCTGCTAAATAATTGCCAAATTCTGTTAATTTTGCACATGTTTATGAAAAGTTTTATCACCATATTATTTGTTTTTGTTGGCATACTTCATTTGTCTGCACAAAATAAACTTTCAGGCAGAATCATCGATTCAAATAATGGCGAAGCTTTGGCTTTTGTAAATATCATATACAACAGTGCAAACCAAGGCACAACAAGCGATTTAGATGGATATTTTTCTATAAACTCTAAGGAAAGCATAGGGTTTCTAAAAATTAGCTATCTTGGTTATACGACAAAAAATATTTCAAAAGCTGAAATTTTAGGGAAAAACTATATTGAGATAAAACTTGAGCCCAACGCATTTCAACTTGACGAAGTTACAGTTTTGCCGGGCGAAAATCCTGCTCATAGGATAATTAAACTTGTTGTAGAAAATGCCGACAGAAATAATCCCGAAAAAATGCGGTCGTTCTCTTATGTCTCATACAACAAAATGTATTTTACTATCGACACAAAAGTCTTACCTCAAATTAAGGATACTGTTCAAAAGATTGAGACAGATACTGTTTCAAAAACTGACACTTCTGATACCAGAAGATCGTTCACAGAATTTTTTGACGAACAGCATTTGTTTATTACCGAATCTGTAACCGAAAGGCGTTTTCGATATCCTGACAATAATAAAGAAGAAGTTTTGGCTCATAAAATGTCGGGCTTAAAAACCCCTGCTTTCTCGTTGCTTACAACTCAATTTCAATCGTTTTCTTTTTATAAAGATTTTGTGAGCTTGATGGATAAACGATACTTAAGCCCAATTAGTAAGGGTAGTACAAATAA
>JAFGUD010000152.1 GCA_016938685.1 Bacteroidales bacterium
CTCATTTCATCAATCGATGAGATTTCCTTTTTGTAGAGCCAGTCGGCAATTTGTCTGGCTGTGAATTTGGGTAATCCCAATTCAAGTACAATCTCCTGTAATTCGGTTAATGTTTTTCCAAAAAGGTTTTCTTTCATCGTAAATTTTTTTGGCAAAGATAAAGATTCTGTGAGATCAATGAGAAATTGAAAGAGCGGTATTTCGGACAGCTTTGAATTACAAGTTTTTGTTAAACAATAAAATAATTAAGAAAAAAACATTTAGGATCAATTCAAATAATTCTATTTTTAGTAGAAAATCTAAATTCCAACTGTATGCCCAGAAAGAGAATTCTCATTTGTGATGACCAGCAGAAATTTATCGATGCTTTCAAGGACGCGCATAAAGATCATTATAAAATTGAGGAAGAGACGGATATACGAAAATTGGCCGAACGGATAGAAGGAAATGTACCAGATTTGATTTTGCTGGATTTGTATCATCCAAAAGATGATAAAAAGGATTTTGTGCAACGTCTCGAAGAAGCGGAAGAACAGCTCAAAAAACTGGATGAACAAATTGAAACTACAAAAAAAGCGGTGAAAGATGCGTGGGATTCGCTGGGTATAAAAGCATTAAAACATATTAGGGAAAAATATGGGGAAATTCCAATTGTTATTTTTTCGCAAACTGGGCCAATTTTATTAGATGATGAGGAAATACAATCAGTAATTACAAATGATGGTTATTTTATGCTCAAGAAAGAACATAATATGCGCAACATGAGTTTGGAACTAAATTCGATTATGGAAAATAAATCTAAACTTCAAAAATTGAAACTGGAATTAGAAAAACACAAGTCTGTACAAAAAAAGTATAGAATATTTTCCATAAGCAGTTGGTTTCTTTTTCCTTTGTTTTTTCTGTTCATTTTAGTTATAAAATTTAATTTTAATACCCTGGAGAATATAGCGACTGGAATTTTTTCAAGTCTAATAGCTACAGTAGTCGCTATTTTTATTTCCCGGGTATTTGAGAAGTCGAGTTTTTAATCATGAATGGTGGATAAAACTGAATCTAATTTTCCAGTGTTTTTAAAAAACCCGGTGCCTTCCGGTGCTGTGTGGCCTGTTCAAAAGCGTAAGCAAATTTCAGCAGTTTGGGTTCGCTCC
>JAFGUD010000023.1 GCA_016938685.1 Bacteroidales bacterium
GGACGACCTGTTTGTAAGTTCCGGCGCGAGCCGGAACAAAAGATAACAAACAAAAAAGTCCCAGCGGGACGACCTGTTTGTAAGTTCTGGCGCGAGCCGAAACAAAAGATAACAAAAAAAAGTCCCATCGGGACGACCTGTTTGTAAGTTTCGACGTAAATCGGAACAAAAAGAAAACAAACAAAGTGCCGTTAGGTAAGTCCAGTTTTTTCCCTGAACTAAACAACATTGGATAATAATAATTTTGATATTATGAGAAAATTATTTGTTACAATATTACTTCTATTAAATTTGAGTGTTATTTATTCCCAAAAAGCTCAAATTAGTGGATATGTGTCTGATAATAAAACCGGGGAACGACTAATTGGAGCTGTTGTTACCGACAAAACAAACAATAAAGCAGTTTCTACCAACGGTTTCGGTTTTTTTTCAATCGATTGCCCTGAAAATACAGAGATTATTCTTCAATGTTCATTTATTGG
The DNA here is from genome assembly GCA_016938685.1 of Bacteroidales bacterium. Taxonomy (GTDB): domain Bacteria; phylum Bacteroidota; class Bacteroidia; order Bacteroidales; family JAFGUD01; genus JAFGUD01. The sequence goes on from JAFGUD010000023.1 coordinate 483, forward strand.
CTATCTTCCGATTGAAAAATCATTTAAAACCGAGAAAAATCTAACTTATAATTTTGATTTAGAAAGTGGAATTGCAATTAAGGAAGTTATTATTTCTACGAACAAACAAATTCTTAATAATTCGGAAATGGGTACAACGACACTTCCGGTTTCACAGGTAAAACTTATGCCAGCTTTGGGTGGAGAAAGTGATATTCTGAAAGCCATACAAATGATGCCGGGTGTGCAAGGAGGCACTGAAGGTAGTAGCGGTTTGTATGTAAGAGGTGGCGGAATTGACCAAAATCTTATCCTACTTGATGACGTTCCTCTTTACTACGTAAATCATCTTGGCGGCTTTGTTTCTACTTTTAACACCGATGCTATAAACGATGTGAAACTTATCAAAGGAAGCTTTCCGGCTCGCTACGGTGGTCGATTGTCTTCTGTTCTTGATGTTAGGATGAAAGACGGCAACATGAAAAAAATTTCAGGTAACTATACAATTAGTCTTGTTGCTTCTAAATTTTTAATTGAAGGCCCGATAAAAAAAGACACTTCTTCGTTTTTAATCTCTACACGTGGTTTATTGTGGGGTTTTGCGTATGCCGGTTTTTCAAAACTTGTTTTTGAAGATTTTATGATTAACTACAATTTTTACGATGTTAATGCAAAATTTAATCGAATTCTAAACGAAAAAAACAGAATTTATTTCAGCTTTTATTATGGCGACGACAATTTTGTTCCAAGAGTTTTTACCGAAGACAAAAATGAAAAGATTATTTTTCCCACAAGATGGGGAAATTTTTTATCGTCAGTAAGATGGAATAAAACTTTTAACTCAAAACTTTTTTCTAATACAACTTTGTCATACACACGATACCGCTACAAAAACTCACTTCAATATTCTGATAAACAAACAAAAAGCTCTTTTGAACAAACATATCTTACAGGAATAAATGATTTATCGGCTAAATTTGAAATTCAATATTTTGCCAACAACTATCTGAATTTTAGAGTTGGAGCAGACTGGACTTATCATGAATTTAATCCTGGTTTTTTTCACTATATTTCAACCGAAAAAGACACTCTCATTACTGATACAACATATGGAAACAAAAAAATATATTCACAGGAAGCAAATTTTTTCATTGAAAACAGCTTAAAAATTGGTAACCATATAAACCTTAACATCGGTGGACGATTTTCAAATTATTTAGTTGACAAAAAACTATTTATGGCTTTTGAACCAAGAATTTTAGCAAATTACAAAGTAAATACAAAAACTTCTGTCAAGGCTTCTTTCACTCAAAGTCATCAGAATATTCATTTATTAACAAGTAGCACAGTCGGAATGCCGGTAGATTTATGGGTTCCTGCAACGTCAATTGCAAAACCGGAACTTTCAACACAATATTCAATTGGGTTTTACCAAATTTTAAAAAAAGACTTAATTCTTAGTATCGAAGGATATTACAAAACAATGAATAATTTAATTTCATTTAGCGAAGGATTAAGTTATTACGGAGCTGCACAAAACTGGGAACAAAAAATAGAAACCGAAGGAATTGGAACTTCTTATGGATTAGAAATATTGGCAGAAAAAAAATCCGGCAAACTAACAGGCTGGATTTCATATACTTACGCCAACACAAGTCGTCAATTTGAAAACATCAACAACGGAAAAGCTTATCCATTCAAATACGACCGCAGACATTCTTTGAACATTGTAACTAATTATAAAATAAACGAAAAAATAAGCCTGTCTGCAAGCTGGGTTTATGGCTCAGGCTACCCTTTTACAATGGCAATTGGAAAATATCCGTATTTAAACGAGGAGAATAACAATTCTTTTTTTTATAGAGATTTTTATAATATTGCGTATATCTACCCAGATAGAAATAGTTTTAGAATGCGTGCTTTCCATCATTTAGACATTGGTGCAAACTTTGAAAAAGAAAAGAAAAATGGTGTAAGAACATGGACAATAAGTGTTTATAATGTTTACAACAGGCAAAATCCATTTTATTATTATATGGATACCGATCAACAAGGCAATTGGCATCTTTATCAGCAAAGTATGTTTCCAATAATCCCATCAATAAGTTATAGCTTCAAATTTTAACAACAGAATAATTTTTTATTTAAAACAAAACATTTTCATCTTATTTTATTCAAACGCTTTAAAAACAACACATTCACAAATTAGTAGTATTTTTTTTGCAAAAAACATTAAAAATTTTTGACGAAAAATTTGGCAGTCTATTTTTTTTTTTTTTTCATTTTACCCGCTGTAATATTACAACTAGAGGGACGCAAACCTCTAATAAACAAATTATTAACCATTTTTAAAACAAAAAAATGAAAAAATTATTTAGTGTATTTACAGCAGTTATTATCTTTGCAACGATTTTTACGAGTTGCGAAAAACAAGGTTTTGAAGAAACAAAATCTGAAAATCAAAAAGTATTAGAACTCACAGATGTTTTAACAGACATTAAAGTTGAAGATGGTGTTTTAAGTTTTAATTCACTTAATACTTATGAAACATTCATACAGAATTGTTCTTCAATGTCAGACAGTGAAATTTTAGAAATAATGAGTAAATATGATTTCAAATCTTTATTTATGAAATTTAAAGAAAAAGAAAAAACTAATGAATTACCTATTTATGATATTCTATTTACCTCTATCTTAAATTATGAAAACAAAGTAAAAATTGGAGAATATTTATTTACATTAGATTTTGAGAAAAGAAGTCTGATTGTTAAAAATATTGAAAAAAAAGATCTTGTAAAAAATTTTGGTTTTGATGATAACGTTCTTGAAGTAATTTTTAAAAACTCAGAATTACAGACAACAAATTATAGTTGCGAATCTAAGACCTCTTACTGTGGGTGGAACGAAAGAGTACCTTTTATTTTTGGAGAAATGAATTATAAAATAGAATATTTTCCTTCAGGGATATATAATGTATTATATGCTAGAGTTAGCCAAGGTATTTCATCTAACTTTGAGATTGGAGTTTATTTTAAACCGAATGTTTGTTATTGGGTAAACAAAGATGACAATGATTATACTATTTCAGGCTCAAAAGGGGGCACAGGAAGTTGGTATTCTTTAAACATGTATAGAAGCACAAAAAGGCTCACAGGATATCTAATAGATGCTGGTTTTAAAATAAAAGATGCAAATGGTAATATTCACGTGGAATTTCTTACAATGAATTGTCCTTAATAGAATTATTTTTAAGATTTTTCTCAAACCTTTGGAATGTAATTTATTTGAGCAAATCATAATAAAAATCTAAGAGATTAAAATCCTCTCCCTGTGAGAGGATTTCGAATAAACAATACTATACTTCTAATTCACAACCAATTAAGTTTGAATTCAAAAACAATTATATAAATCAAATTTAAAATGAGAGTAATTATTTTTTTATCACTGATTCTTCTTTTTCTATCCTGTACGAAACAAATAGAAATTACACAAAAGTTTCATGATCCCAAATACGTTGTAAATTGTTTATTCTCGAATGATAATATATTTGAAATTAATTTAACAAAATCTATACAAATCAATGATACAAACACTTACGTTGTTAAAAATGCAGAAATAGAATTATTTGAAAATGGAGTTTTTGTAGAAAATTTATTCTGGAATGACTCCTCAAAAAAATACAACTCAACTATTTTCCCTACAAGTAATAAAATCTATACAATTGTTGTAACAACAGACGACAATATTGTTTTGACTGCTACTGACACTCTTCCATCTAGAGTTGAAATAACTGAATTATCATACAACCAATTTGCTTATATTAATGACGAAGCGGATTTAATGTCTGAGAATACTTTATATTTTAACACTAATCTACAAGCAATAAATTTCTACCAAATAATGATGTTTTTTGACATAGAAAACTTTCCTTTTAATTGGGAAAACTTAAAAAGCAGAGATTCTATAATATTAAAAGAACAAACTTTTACATATTCAACAAAATATCTTATTTTTTCTGATAAAATATTTTATCAAAATCCTAGTTCAATATCTTTTAGTTTCAAATATTCAGATTTTTCACCATTAAATTACATAATTCAATTTAAAAGAATAAGCTATTCCTATTTTATGTTTAAAAAAATGCTGAGACTACATATTGACAATCAAAATAGTGATATTTGGGACGGGGTTAGTGATCCTGTGCAGATGTACTCAAATATTGAAAATGGATATGGTATTTTTGCCGGTTATACAATTGATACAATTCACCTAAATTTATAGTAAAAATACCACTAATGAAAACCATTCTAATATCAGCACTTTTTTTAGGAATAACAGTAATTTCATTTTCACAAAAGATTACCCTAAGTGGATATGTTTCAAATAAAGAAACAGGCGAAAAACTAATAGATGTAAATATTTATGACAAAATCTACAACAATAGCACTACAACTAACAATTATGGTTATTTTTCAATAAATATAGAAAAAGAAGACTCAACAACCTTAGTATTCTTTGCAATTGGTTATTCAACTTATGAAGAAGAACTATATCTAACAGAAGATAAAGAAATAAATATTAAACTTGACGAAGACATTAAAATACAAGAAGTTGTTATATTTTCTGCTAAATCCTTAATTCAGCAAACTGAAATAAGTACTATTTCAATTCCAATTTCTCAGATTAAATTACTTCCTTCTCTTGGAGGTGAGGCAGATATTTTGAAAGCGATTCAACTAATGCCGGGAGTTCAGTCTGGTAACGAAGGTTCTAATGGTCTATATGTTAGAGGTGGTAGCCCTGATCAAAATTTAATTTTATTAGACGATGTCCCTTTATACTATGTTAATCACCTTGCTGGCTTTGTTTCAACATTCAATGCTGATGCAATTAAATCAATTAAACTTACGAAAGGTGGTTTTCCTGCACATTATGGGAGTCGGCTATCTTCAGTTTTGGACATTAGAATGAAAGATGGTAACTCTAATGAATTTCACGGACAAGGTACTATTGGCATAATTTCTTCTAAAATTTCATTAGAAGGACCCATTAACAACAAAAGTTCTTATATTATCTCATTTAGAAGATTTTTATATGATTTGTTTTCTAGACCTTTTTCAATGTTAACCCTAGATGGTGCTTCAATTGGATATAATTTTTACGATTTTAATGCAAAGTTGAATTATCAACTAACTAGCAAAAACAAATTATTTTTAAGTTTATATTTTGGTGATGATAAAATAATAATTTCGGGCAAAGATAATCTCATAGAAGAAACTGATAAATATAAATTTTCAACTAAATGGGGAAATAAACTTGTGGCGTTTAGGTGGAATCATAATTATACACCAAAATTATACAGTAATTTAATTTCAAGCTATACCTACTATAAATATTCAAACCTGGTTTTTTACTCAACTAAAACACCAGATGAATATACGGAAGAAGAAGCTGAGTTTTATACGGGAATAAACGACATTAACCTTAAATATAATGTTGAGTTCAAACCTAATAACAACTATATTTTAAACTTCGGAATTGATAATATCTTTCATTTTTTTAAACCAGGAGTTAATAAATACAAATTGGTGTCTTATAACAATATTGAAACAGATACAATAATTGGAGACATTCCACTTTTAGGTATTGAAAATTCAATTTATTTTGAAAACATATTTAACATCACTAATTTTTTTTCAGCAAATATTGGTTTAAGAATTTCAAATTATCTTATCAAGAATAAACCATTTTTATCATTTGAACCAAGAATCTTGGTTAATTTCAACCTTGCAAAAAAAATCAGCATTAAAGCTTCTTATGCTAAAATGCAACAGAATATTCATTTGTTAACTAGTGCAGGGGCAGGTATGCCCAAAGATATGTGGATGCCTGCAACGGTAAAGGCTCCTCCTTCTAGTTCTGAACAGTATTCCACCGGCTTATTTTTCTTATTTCCCCTTTTAAATTTTAGCGTTGAGACTTATTATAAAAAATCTACAAATCTAATAGCTTACAAACAAGGTATTTCTTTCTATAATAATTCTCAAAATTGGGAACAAAAAATCGAAACTAATGGAGAAGGTGAATCTTATGGGTTGGAATTTTTAATTCAGAAAAACATAGGTAAAATTTCAGGTTGGGTAGGTTATACTTTTTCAAAAACAAACAGACAATTCCTCAATATTAATAATGGAAAAACATTTCCATATAAATACGATAGAACACATGACCTTAGTGTTGTTTTTTTATGGCAAATAAATGATAATATTGATTTTTCAACAACATGGGTGTATGGAACAGGTAACGCTATAACGCTTGGTATTGGAAAGTACAACACAATTAATGATTATAGAGAAGGGAGCTTTCAAGAAGTTGATTATAATCAAGAGATTATCATTTATGAAGATATTAATTCAACAAGAATGAGAGATTATCATCGCTTAGATATTGGTTTAAATTTCAACAAATCAACAAAATGGGGTGAAAGGACTGTAAATCTAAGCATATACAACATTTATAATCGCCAAAATCCATATTATTATTATTACACAACAGAATATCAAAGAGATAAAAATGGTAATATTATTGTAGGAACAGAAGAAACTAAACTTTATCAACAGTCTTTTTTTCCAATAATCCCATCAATAAGTTATAGCTTCAAATTTTAATAAAAAGGAGAGGTAATAAAACGAAAAAACTGACCAACCGGTTAACTGGTAAACTCGAAAACAGGTTAACTCGCAACTGGTTACTGGTCACTGGTTACTGGTCACTGTCTACTGGTTAACTGCTTAATGTGAATATTTCAAAAACCAATCGTAAAGTTCCGGTTTTTTGTAGGTTGGAGTCCAAACATCGTGAGCAAGATCCGGGTAAATTGTAAAATCGATATCAGCGCCGAATTTTTTAAGTTCTTCTACCAATTCGCGGGTGTTTTCAATATCTATAACTTTATCTTCCTGTCCATGGAAAAACCACATTGGAACCGAAGCAATAGTTTCGGCAAAATATTTTGAACCGCCACTACATACAGGTGCTGCGGCAGCAAAAAGCCCGGGATAATCACGTACAAATTTCAACAACCCAAATCCACCCATACTAAAACCGGTAATGTAAACACGATTTTTATCTATACGATATAATTTCAGCATTTCATTATAAAAATCGTAAAGTTTTTGAGGGTCCCATGACTCGCCAATAGGGCAATGCGGAGCAACAACAATAAACGGAATATTAAGACCATTTTCAAGTTCCTTTGGCAAAGCTTCGTCTTTTAGCACTTCAATATTACTTCCTCTTTGAGGCGCTCCATGCAAAAAAAGAATAAGCGGATACTTTTGTAAATCTGCTTTGTAATTATCAGGTAGATATGTTAGAAATCGGTACAATTGATATTTTTTTTGTAAAAATAATAAAAATTGGCAAAAAAAAGGCTACCTTTAAAAAAGATAGCCCAAGAAAACATTAACCGCACAAATTCAATTTAAAGATATTAAACTTTAAATTTTAATTCTGAAACAAAAATATATCTTTTGTACGGATATTTGAATTATTTTTTGACGAATGGTCAATATCCTTTGATGAATGACCTTTTTCACATGATAAGTGAACTCTTTCAAAAATTAAATTCCTAATTTCGTACGTAAGTCGCTGGGAATCGCATCTTTATGCACAACAAAGTTCATTGTTTTATACAAGAAAAAAGCTTTAGATACGTAAACATAGCCATCATAAGGGTTATCAGTGTTCCAAGAATTTTTCACAATGTAATATTCTGCTCCGTTTTGATCTTTTGCTAAACCAACAATATGTAATCCGTGATCGTCAGTAGTTTGAAAATTATCAAAAGCGTCTTGTCTCATTTGTTGAGTAATTTCTTTCTCTTTACCGGGTTTATTCAAATTATATTTGTCTTTGTCTGTTTTTTCCCATCTCGAACGCTCAGTCTTAACAAGTTCTTTCATGTCTAAATCAGGAACAACAGCAACTCCGTCTCTATGTGAAAAATAAACTTCGCTTACATCTGCTCCCCAAGCAATAGTATAACCATTTTTCAGTGCATTATCAGCAATTTTAATCATATCGTTCATTGGAACATTGTATGACATACTCCATTGCCAGTTATCTTGTACTTCTATTGCAAATTGTGTAAAAAATGGATGATGTGTATACGATGTAATTGACACGTAATCATCAGGATTAAGTTTTACAACTTCATCAGCAAAAGTTCTTGGTGTGTATTTTTTACCATTATACTCAAATGATGTTGGATCGTTACCTAAATACGCATCTAGAATGCCATTAAATCCTGCTAACCAAGCAGTTGTAAGCCCAGACTCATCTTTTAATGCATCAACGTAAGCTTTTAAAACCGCGTCAAGTTCGCTGTGATTATGAGCATCTTTTCCGTAATTTAATCCTGCATAAACACCTTCCGGAACAAACCCAAAATTCTTCAATGTCCAAAAAACATCGTAGAATGAGCCTCCTCCACCAAAATTAAGCGTACCATGCATTCTAATATATTTTACAGCTTTTTCTTCGTAACATTTACGAACTACATACATTTCTGAAATATCAGGCACATCTTTTAATTTCATTCCTTTGCGAACCATTTCTGATTCTATAAATGAAATAGTTGAAAACGCCCAACATGTACCGGAAGCATATTGATCTTTTACGGTGGTTGTGGGAAGACGAATTTCATCTTTGAAAACGTAACCGTCTTGAGCTACTGCTGTATTTACTATAAATAATACAGCTACTAAATAAAGTAATCTTTTCATTTGTAATTTTTTAAGTTAAAAATTTTTTGCGATATATTGATTATAAACAACAAAACAAGGTTTTGTTACTCATTTTTTAGAATTTCTACAAATTTTAGATATATTTGCGAATTTTCAAAATTTATTGCAAAAATAAATTTTTGACATTATTATAGTAATTTAATTTAGACGCTCAAACAACTGAATAGTTACATTCTTTTTTCAGTTTTTTTAAATTTAAAACACAAAACCTTAATTAACAACAAAATACATAAATCAAAATGTTTAAAGTTGGATTTGGATATGATGTTCACAAATTAGCAAAAGGAGAATCTTTAATTTTAGGAGGAATAGAAATTGAACACACAAAGGGAACTGTAGCTCATTCTGATGGCGATGTTTTAATCCATGCAATTATAGATGCAATGTTAGGTGCTGATGCTCAAAAAGATATTGGATATTGGTTTCCTGATAATAACCAAAACTTAAAAGGTATTGACAGTAAAATTTTACTTAAAAAAGCCAATGAAATCCTAAAAAACCGTGGTTTTAAAATTGGTAATATTGATTCTACTATTGCGGCTCAACAACCTAAATTAAAACCTTATATTGATCAGATGAGACAAAAATTAGCTGATGTTTTAGAATTGGAAATTGAAAATATTTCTGTTAAAGCAACAACTACTGAAAAGCTTGGTTTTGAAGGCAGAGAAGAAGGTATTTCTGCTTATGCTGTAGTTCTTATTCACAAGTAAAACGAAAAAAATGGAAATAAAATATACACTTTCTGAAATTGACGAAACAATAGATAAAATTCACTCTTACTTAACTGAAAACCAACAGAGAAGAGTTGTTTTATTCAACGGAAAAATGGGCGCCGGAAAAACAACTTTAATTAAAAAATTATGTGATAAATTTAATGTAATAGACGAAGTTACTAGTCCTACTTTTGCTATAATTAACGAATATCGAACAGAAACTGAAAATTTCATCTATCACTTTGACTTTTACCGACTTAAAAACATTCAGGAAGCATTAGACATAGGCACCGAAGACTATTTTTACAGCGGTTTTTATTGCTTTATTGAATGGCCTGATATTATTGAACAGATTTTGCCTGACAATTACGTCGAAATAAAAATAGAAGAAATAGACAACAACACAAGACAGTTAATAATTAATAGTTATTAATTGATAGTTATTAATTGATAGTTGATAATTAATAATTTATAAAAAACTCAATCTATTGCCTGAATACTGAGAAGTGAGAACTGAAGACTGGAGACTGAGGACTAAATGACTGAAAACTTTACAACTTTTAAACATTTAACTTTAAGAACTTTAAAAACTTTAAAAACTTTAAGAACTTTAAAAACTTTAAAAACTTTAAGAACTTTAAAAACATTAAAAAACTCAAATGAGACCAACAATTTTAATAAGCAACGACGACAGTATTTTTTCAAAAGGCATCAAAGCCATTGTAGAAGTAGCAAAAAAATTTGGTGATGTAGTTGTTTCTGCTCCTGACAGTCCACAATCGGCAAAATCACATTCTATTTCTCTTGATTCGCCTATTTCATTGAGAGAATTTGATTTATTTGGAAAAGACGTAAAAGCATTTGCGTGTTCAGGTTCTCCTGCTGACAGCATTAAACTGGCATTTAATCATATACTGGATAAAAAACCTGACTTAGTAATTTCGGGAATTAACCACGGTTCAAATTTTTCGATAAATCTAATTTATTCAGGAACAGTTGCTGCGGCAGCCGAGGGAGCCATACATGGTGTTCCGTCTATTGCTTTTTCTATTACATCTCATGATGCTGATGCTGATTTTGAAGCAACTAAAATTTATGCTGAAAAAATAATTGAGACTGTCTTAAATTCCAAAGAAAAAGATATTTGTCTAAACGTTAATGTTCCTGACATAAATTATTCTGAAATAAAAGGAATAAAAGTTTGCAGACAAACAAAAGGTGCTTGGTTTGAAGAATTTACACGTATCGATCATCCGAATAGAAACATCCCTTATTTTTGGTTAACTGGTAAATATGTTAATTTTGAGCCGGAAAAAACAGATACCGATGTTTGGGCTATAGAAAATAACTACGTTTCGGTTGTTCCTATAAAAATAGACTTTACTGATTACGATATGCTCGAAAAACTAAATAAAATAATGGAATGATAGAATGCTGGAATGATAGAATGCTGGAATGCCGGAATGCTGGAATAATAGAATGATAGAACTTAGCGATAGCGGTCTCACGAGTTTACGAGTAATGATAGAATAATTGATAGACAAACTCGCAACTGGAAACTGGAAACTCGCAACTGAAAACTGGAAACTGGAAACTGGGAACTGGAAACTGGAAACTCGCAACTGGAAACTGGAAACTCGCAACTGAAAACTGGAAACTGGAAACTGGAAACTCGCAACTGAAAACTGAAAACTGGAAACTGGAAACTGGAAACTCGCAACTGGAAACTCGCAAATGGAAACTGGAAACTGGAAACTCGCAAATGGAAACTGAAAGACTAGATAAATAAACCTAAAATCAACATAATATGAAAGCTTTTCACGCTTATGACATTAGAGGAATCTACAACAAGGATTTCAACAAAGAAGACGCGTACAAAATCGGTTATTTTTTACCGAAACTTTTAAATACTAACAAAGTGCTTGTTGGTAGAGATGTGCGTGAATCGTCACCGGAAATATACGAATACCTTACAAAAGGAATTACAGACGCAGGTGCAGATGTTCACAGCATTGGACTTTCAACTACTCCAATGGTATATTTCGCCACAGCAAAATTCGGATTTGATGCTTCTGTTCAAATAACTGCTTCGCATAATCCTCGTGAATACAACGGAATGAAAATTTCTAAAACTAACGCTCTTCCGGTTGGTTACGATTCTGGATTAGCTGATTTAGAAAAAATGATGACAAACGACAAAATAGAACCTGTTGAAGCAAAAGGTAAAATTTTCGAAATGGATATTAAAGATGAATATTTATCTTTTCTCAAAAGCTATTTAATTGATTTAACCGGAATTAAAATTGGAATCGACTGCTCAAACGGAATGGCAGCTTTGCTGATAAAAGATATTTACGGTGACGCTCCAATGTACATTTTTGATGAACTAGACGGAACTTTTCCGAATCACGAAGCAAATCCTTTGGTTCCTGAAAACATTGTTGATATACAGAAACTTGTGAATGAAAATAATCTTGATGTCGGCGTAATTTTCGACGGAGATGCAGACAGAGTAATGTTTATTGACGAAAAAGGTCAATTTATTTCTCCTGACCTGATTATTGCTTTTCTTGGTCATTATTTCTTTGAAGAAAAAGGTTTGAAAGGCAAAGTTTTACAAGACATAAGAACATCAAAAGCAGTTGGCGAATATTTATCAAAATATGACTCAGAACTTCACATTTGGAGAGTAGGAAGAGCATTTGCAGCTAGAAAACTTCGTGAAATCGACGGCGTTTTTGGTGGAGAACTTGCTGGACACTACTATTTTAGAGATTTCTACTATTCAGATTCAGGTCTTTTAGCTTCAATTCTTGTTTTACGCATTCTTGCAAACTTCAAAGCAAAAGGAATTTCTTTTTCTGACGTTATTTCTGATATTGCAAAATATCAAAACTCAGGTGAAATAAACTTTAAACTAGAAAAGAAACAAGAAGCAATTGATGCCGTTGTAAAACATTTCACCGAAAAAGAAACACCGGATAAAATAATGGATTTTGATGGTTACAGACTTGAATATCCAAAATGGTGGTTAAGCATAAGGCCTTCTAACACAGAACCTTATCTAAGACTTCTTGTTGAAGCTCAATCTGACGATTTATTAAAACAAAAAGTTGAAGAAATAAGCACAATTATTAAGAGCTTTAATTAAATTGATAAATCATCATTTGAACAAAAATATACTTTTAAAGCGTTGATTAAAAAACTCAACGCTTTAAATTTAAGAAATGATTTAATGCTGATTTTTAAAGTAAAAAAAAAGAAACAGATGAAACGAACATGTAAAAATAATTATTTCTCCACAAGGAAATGATTATTTTTTCGTGGAGTAACATCTGACAA
>JAFGUD010000153.1 GCA_016938685.1 Bacteroidales bacterium
TAAAAAATCCGATTTCATTTTCTTAAAATCGGTTTTAAAGTCAATCGGCATAACAACTTGTAAAAAATAATTCTCGGAATTATTTTACAATTTGGTATAAATCCGAATTAGTGAGTTGTATTTGGCAATTGACATTTTCACAAAACAAAGGCACTTAGAAATTAAACTAAGTGCCTTTTTGAAATAAGTTAAACTGTTTGTATATTACTTAAATTTTCAAATCTTCAAATTATCAAATCAAAAATAGTTTAAGCATCTTTTGTTTTTGCTGCTCTTTTTCTGTCGTGTTCGTCCAAAAGAATTTTTCTAAGGCGAATGGATTGTGGTGTTACTTCTACGTATTCGTCTTCGCTGATATATTCCATTGCTTCTTCCAGCGAAAATTTAGTGGCTGTAATAATACCAACCTTGTCATCAGAGCCGGAAGCACGCATATTTGTTTGTTTTTTCATTTTTGTCACGTTTATAACAATGTCGTCCTGACGAGTACTTTCGCCAATAACCTGACCTGCATAAACTTCTTCGTTAGGTGAAATAAAAAATCTTCCTCTATCTTGCAATTTGTCAATAGAGTAGGCGATAGCAACACCGGTTTCCATAGCAATCAAAGCACCGTTTTTCTTTGATGTAATTTCTCCTTTCCAAGGTTCGTAACCATGAAAACGATGAGAAATAACTGCTTCTCCTTCGGTGGCAGTTAAAACTGGGTTTGTTAGTCCAATAAGTCCACGAGCTGCAATTTTAAATTCCAGATTTACTCTGTCGTCTTTTTTCTCGATGTTTAAAATGTCTCCTTTTCTTTTTGTTACAATTTCAATAACTTTTCCTGAAAATTCTTCGGCAACGTTAACGTACAATAATTCAATCGGTTCGTGTTTAAAGCCATCAATTTCTTTTATTACAACTTTTGGTTGACCTAGTTGTAATTCGTATCCTTCGCGGCGCATTGTTTCGATAAGAATTGAAAGGTGTAGAATTCCGCGTCCGTAAACAGTAAATTTATCGGCTGCGCTTGTATCTTCAACTCTAAGTGCAAGATTTTTTTCGGTTTCTTTAATTAGTCTGTCTTTGATGTGTCTTGATGTTACAAACTTTCCTTCTTTTCCAAAAAACGGAGAATTATTGATTGTAAAAAGCATACTCATAGAAGGTTCATCAACTGCAATTGGTTTTAGTCCTTCGGGGTTTTCAAAATCTGCAATTGTATCGCCGATGTCAAAATTGTCAAGCCCCATTACAGCCACAATTTCGCCTGAAGATATTTCTTCTTTTGTTTTTTCTTTGCCAAGTCCTTCAAAACGATATAATTCTTTTACGACAGATTTGTGAATTTGTCCGTCTCTTTGAACAACAGAAATTTGGTCGCCCATTTTTATGCTACCGCGATGAATTTTGCCTACTGCAATTCTGCCTGTATATGACGAATAATCTAACGAGCTTATTTGAAGTTGTAAAGTTCCTTCGTTTTTTATTGGTGGTTCAAAATATTCAATAATTGTGTCTAAAAGATAAGAAACATCAGTTGTTTCCGTTTTCCAATCGGGTCCCATCCAGCCATTTTTAGAAGAACCGTAAACAACCGGGTAGTTTAATTGGTCTTCGGTAGCATCAAGCGAAAACATAAGTTCAAAAACCATTTCGTTTGCTTCGTCGGGTTTGCAGTTTGGTTTGTCAACTTTATTGATTACAACAATTGGTTTTAATCCAAGTTGAAGAGCTTTTTGTAATACAAATCTAGTTTGAGGCATTGGTCCTTCAAAAGCATCAACAACAAGTAAAACTCCACTTGCCATGTTTAAAACACGCTCTACTTCACCGCCAAAATCCGAGTGACCGGGAGTGTCGATAATATTGATTTTTGTGTCTTTGTATCTAACCGAAACGTTTTTTGATAAAATAGTGATTCCTCTTTCGCGTTCCAAATCACTGGAATCTAAAATTAAATCGTTTACTTCCTGATTATCTCTAAAAAGTTTTACCTGATGTAAAATTCTATCTACTAAAGTTGTTTTTCCGTGGTCAACGTGTGCTATAATTGCAATGTTTCTTATTTCCATAAAATTCAGTTGTTAGTTAACCAGTAATCAGTTAACCGGTTTTTTGTTAAGAGGATATTTTTTTTTTTCACAGTACAATATTTTTATTAAGGCACTGCAAAAAGGTGTGCAAAAGTAGTTTAAAGGGATTAGAAAAAAAATAATTTTTTGGATATGTGAAACACAACCTCAACCCTCTTTATTTATAAATAATATGGAGTTTGAAGCCTATGAAGCTGAAAGTCAAATGCTTATGTTTGTTTTTTGTTTGGTTTTAATAGTCCAAATATGGGCTAACAAAACAAATTTTCATTTAATTAAACCTTAAAACAGGATTTATGAACTTTAAACATTAAATATTTAATGGGAATTAAGAGTTAAAATACGGAACATAAAATCAGCATCTTAGTCGTTTTGTTTAAATCAGGTGGAAAAACACCTGATTTAGGCAAGACTTTATGAACTTTAAACTTTTAACTTTTTAGATTTTTATTTTTTTCTGAAAGTCATTTTATATTTAGCATTTTCTTTTACTCTTTCTATTGAAAAGTAGTCTTCGTGATATTCATTGTTCAGGTATCGTTCTGTTTGGTCTAAATAAAATTTAGAAGCCGGTTGTCCCGAATTACCTGTTGGAATAATCGTTTGTGCCGCTTCCCAATCATCAACCGGAAAAATATGTCTGTGTGATGCACCGGTTGTTACTTTGAAATTGTTATCAAAAGGATAAGAATAAGGCGAAACGGTATGATTACTTCCTCCAACTGCATAAGGACCACGATTTAGTTTGAAAATTTTATCTAAAATATTTACTTTTCCTAGCGGATGTGCAATTGTTAGGGTGTGAAGTTTGCCAAATTGCCATTTATCCGGATTTTCTCCTAATTGTTCGCTTAAAGTGTCTAAGGTTTTTTGATAAGCAATCGCAATAATATCTTCAATACTTTCTTTTTTGTCGGGTGTGTTGATATTGTCAAAAAGAACAGATTCTTTGTTGCTCCAGAGTTGAATTAAAATATTGTTCATTAGCACTTTAGAGTTGTCAAATTCATTGTAAACTTCAATTGTCATTTCATCGGCAACTGTTTCTTTAATAAACATAATATTGAATTGTTCAAATATCATTGTTCCAATACTTTCAGATGTAAGTGTTCCGTCCCATTTTGCAAGATAATCAAGAGTTTTTTTGTATTTTTCGTCAGATAAATTCAGTTTTGAAACCTCAAAAATGATTTTTTCTAAAATATCATCTGCAAGAGCAGAATGTTGGTCGGCTTGAATTTCTTTCATGTCGTCGACAGATATTTTGTCTTTTGCTTCAAGCATTTGGCAAATTCTGCGGTATCTGAAATCCTGAAAATAATATTGTGAAATATAATAATCTACATCGAAAGTACTTTTGTTATTTGCAGAAGCAATGTAACCTCTTTCAGGATTGTATTCAAAAGGTAAACTGTCGAAAGGAATAAAGCCTTTCCAGTCGTATAAACTTGTATCGCCCGGGAAAATAGTGTAGCCGGAAACAATTCTTTTGGGAACCATTGCCGAAAGTTGAATGCCAATATTTCCTTGTTTGTCAGCATAAATAATATTTTGAGCAACTGCTCCGAAATTACTTGTGGCATCTTTGAAATCGTCCCAATTTTGAGCGCGATTTAATTTATAAACACCTGCATATTCGTTGCTGTATTCATAACCAACCCAGTGCATCGAAATAGCTTTGTCTTCGATTTTTTTGAATTTTGAAATAATAGGTCCACGATGTGTAAAACTATTGTAACCAATAAGGGTGTCGCCTTCTTTTGTGTATACAATTTCCTTTTCAATTCTTAAATCTTTCCATTGTCCGTCAATGAAATATTTTGTGCTGTCTTCGTTTATGGTTTCAATGTAAAAATCAGAGCCGTCAAGCATAACATTTGTTAAGCCCCAAGCGATGTCTTCGTTGTGTCCTGCAACTATTCCGGGAGCTCCGGGTATTGATAGACCTGTTACGTTAATTTCTCCTTTAATCATAAGATGCATTTGATACCAAATTCCGGGACTTCCAAAACCAAGGTGCATGTCATTACAAAGAATAGGTTGACCGGTAACAGATTTTGAGCCACTTACAGCCCAATTGTTACTTGCCATAAACGGAAGATTTCCGAGTTCAAAAATCTGAGAACCTACTGCATCAATATTGTTTTCAACATTTGTGTTTGGAACATCAACTAAATGATAAATTGTTCCGGTTCCGTCAAAATTTGGAATGAAATTTTTAAAAATTGAAGAATCAACTGCATTTTGAACTTTGAAAAGAATTATTTCGTTGCTCCAAGCTGAAACTAGATCCCAGGCAATGTAACCAATAATGTTTAACGAGTTTGTAGGTAGCCATTTTTCGGGTGTATAACCTAATATTTTGAATTCAATTGGTAAGTTTTTTTTGTTATCTTCAAGATATTGATTTACACCTTCGGAATAAGAAAGAAGAGCGTTTTGCATGTTTTCATCAAGAGAATCGTAAATCATTTCAGATTTTTCGGTAATTTGTAAAGCTCTGAGGAGAATGTCTGTTTTAAAAAAATCTTTGCCAAAAATTTCGGATAATTTCCCTTGTGTAGCTCTACGAATTAAGTCCATTTGCCACATTCTGTCTTGGGCTGTTACATATCCTGCCGTTAAGTACAAATCATGTTCATTTTGTGCAATAATATGAGGAATGCCATTTTCATCACGATATACTTCTACATCAGCATTTAAACTTGAAATAGTAATGTCTTTGTTATAATCAGGAAGAGGACTATGTGTAAACTTGTTAATAAAAATTACAACGCCAATAAATATAAGTATAATTAAAGATCCTATTATTAGAAGAATTTTTTTCATGTTGAAAAGTGTTTAAATTAGTTCGTCAAAAATACCTATTTATTCAAAAGAAAATAAATTTTTGTTTAAGAGGTTGTTTTTTAGATTGTTAAGAGGTCGTTGAATAACGTTTTAATAATACTTTGTCAAAAATAACTAATAAAACATTTATAAATTTCGTTATATTTGAGAGTTTAATTTTAATATCAACAATTATGAAAAAATTACTATCGTTTTTTTTAGTATTAATTTTTAGTTTTTCACTTATGGCACAATTTCCCGACAACGTAACAGAGTTAAATGTTACTCCTAACAACGAGTTTAGTGTAAAAGGCAATCTTTCACAAGGAGAAAAGATTGACGATTTATCATGGGCTTCAAGTAGTTCCGTTGCTTGTTTTCCCGGTACTCAAAATACAAAATTTCGAGGGAACCATGTGCTTTATTCAATGGAATTGCCACCTTATTCAGAATTGACAATTACTGTGATTCCTGATGATAAAAGTGCTAATTTTAGTCTTTATGCTTATCAAATTGGTTCTACAAATTATTCAACCGTCCCTGATTTGAATAGTTGTGTTACTTGCGAAGCGGATTATAAATGGGATTATCCTAAAAGAGGTCAAACACAAGACCATTCAAGACATGTTTATTTGAATGCTATAAAAAATCCGTATAATGTTGTAATTGGAGTTGTTGGAGCAGAAGGCTTAGAAACAGGAGGTTATACTTTGCAAATTGATTTGAAAACAAAAATTGACAATTCAGATAAACAACAACCTCTAAAAATGTACACAGCAAAATCCGAAAAAGGTAAAATTTTGACTTATGGTGGAGATTTGAGCGAAGGTGTTATAATTTATGACCTTTCTTGGGCAGCGAATAGTTCTGTAGCTTGTTTTCCGGCTACTCAAAATGATAAATTTTCCGGAAATCAAATTATTTATATAACCGAAATTCCGGCACATTCCGAAATGGATATAACAGTAGTTCCTGATGATGAAGATGCAAATTTTAGTATTTGGGCATACATGGTTGGAACAACAAACGATGCAATGGTTCCAAATTTAACTTCTTGTGTAACTTGCGAAGCAGAATATAAATGGGATTATCCTAAAAAAGGAAAAACTCAGGATCATACAAGAACTGTTCATTTGAATGCAATAAGTAACCCTTATCGTGTAGTAATTGGAGTTGCAGGTGCAGATGGTTTAACAACAGGTAAATTTAAGCTGAAAATATCTGTAAAATAACTTTAAACTAAGATTTATTTAACAAAAGAAATTAGCAATGATTTAGTCAGCATTTTTCAAAAGTACGGACGATTATCATTGCGAAAAATTAGTTAGTGATATTTGTCACTATGCTGTAAAACATACACAGACTCTAATGTGTTGTTTTGTAGCTTTTTAGAATGATAAAAAGCACCATTAAAGGGTGCTTTTTTTTATTTATAACAATAGAAAATTTTAAGTTTTTTTTGTAAAAATCTTAACATCTGTATATTTGCACCTTAAATAAAATGTGAATCAATTTTTTAATAAGTTTAAAATAAGGCAGTTATGACAATTTTCATCATCATGGTCGTAATATTTGTAATGGGATATTCGGCTATTGCGTTAGAACATCCGTTAAAAGTTAATAAAGCAGCTCCTGCTTTGCTAACCGGTATGATTTTGTGGGCTTTGTATGCTCTGTTTAATGAGCAAATTTTAGAGTTAGGATTTAGTCCGGCTTTTAAAGCAGCTCAGGAAATGGCAGCTAACATTAAAGATTACATTGCAAGTAATGTAAATGAAGAACATTTCAAACATCTTTGGGAAGAATTATCTGTATTAACAACTAATTCACCTGAACATGGGCATTATATGGAGTTTGTAAAACATGACTTGGGACATCATTTGAATGATATTGCTCAGATATTGTTTTTCCTTTTAGGTGCAATGACAATTGTAGAAACAGTAGATCGTTATCAGGGATTCAGATTGATTACTGATAAAATTAAAACTACTAATCCTGCTAAACTAGCTTGGATACTTGGTTTTATTACTTTTTTTATGTCTGCCGCGTTGGATAATTTAACTTCTACTATTGTAATGATTGCTTTATTACGTAAATTGGTAGATGGAAAAGATTTAAGATGGTTGTATGCCAGTATTATTGTGATAGCAGCAAACTCAGGAGGTGCTTGGTCTCCAATTGGTGACGTTACAACAATTATGCTCTGGATTGGTGGAAACATCACTGCCGGAAAAATTATTGCAGGGGTATTTTTACCTTCATTAGTTTCAATGGTTGTTCCTTTGATTTTTGTTTCTTTTATGTTAAAAGGTAAAGAAATTGTAAGACCAGTAAAACCAGAGGGTATAGAAGCAAATTTTACTTCAAATAAAGAAAGAACTTTTATGTTGGTATTAGGAGTAAGTGCATTGTTATTTGTACCTATTTTTAAAACTATTACCCATTTACCACCTTACATTGGAATGCTATTCGGGTTAGGAATGGTTTGGCTTGCTACTGAAATTATACTCAGACGACATCAAGATAGAAAAAGAGGAGGTTTGTCTGTTCTTAAAATATTAGAGCATGTTGATGTTCCTACTATTTTCTTTTTCTTAGGTATTCTTATGGCTGTGGCAGCACTACAATCTGCCGGTCACTTAGATTTATTAGCTAAATGGTTAGATAAATCAACAGGACAGAATGTATATATAATTGACACTTTGATTGGTATTCTTTCTTCGATTGTTGATAATGTTCCTTTGGTTGCCAGTGCAATGGGTATGTATCCAATTACAGATATCGGACACTTTGCACAAGATGGTCTATTTTGGGAATTGTTAGCATTTACAGCCGGTACCGGTGGTAGTATGTTAATTATTGGTTCAGCAGCAGGTGTTGCAGCAATGGGCCTTGAAAAAATTGACTTTATTTGGTATGCTAAAAAGATTACTTGGTTAGCTGCTGTTGGTTATTTTGCCGGTATTGCGGTATATTATGTTCAGGAAGTTTTATTCCATATTAATGGATAATTTAAAAAATAATATTCAAAAAAAGCTACCCTTTAAGGTAGCTTTTTTTTATTTTACAGCTATTGTTTCTATTTCAACCATTACTCCAAGTGGCAGATTTGCAACTTCGTAAGCTGCTCTTGCAGGAGGATTTTCTGTGTAATATTTACCATAAACAGCGTTCATTGCTGCAAAGTTACCAATATCAGATAATAAAACAGTTGATTTTACTACATCTTGAAAAGTATATCCTGCTTCTTCAAGAATAGCAGAAATGTTTTTCATAACTTGCTCAGTCTGTTCTGTTATTCCGCCTTCAATTACTTTTCCTGTTTCGGCTATTAATGGCACTTGTCCTGAAATATAAAGTGTACCGTTTGCTTCTGTTGCTTGACTATAAGGTCCAATTGCTTTGGGCGCTTTGTCAGTAGAAATAATTTTTTTCATAATGATGTGTTATTGTTTTTGTTTAAAATTTGATGTTTGTGTTTTTCTATTTTATCTCAAAATTTTTCTAACAAATGCCACCGTGAAGTATGACATTAGAAATAATCCGAAAAATCCTTCGACTGCAGATAAAACTCTTATTGCTCCAACCGGATAATAATCTCCGTAACCAATTGTAAGAAAGGTTATTGCACTGTGGTAAAATGCTTTTGCTATGTTGCTCATTACTTCAGGGCTATCAGGCGAAAATAATGAAGACAAAATTAATGCATTGTTTGGGAAAAGAAATTCCAAAAAAAGAAAAATAAAGGAGAAAATTAAATATACAATTCCCATACTATATAAAACTCTGATAGGATTTGTTGCATAATGTCCCATTTTATCAAAAATCAGTAATTCAAACCAATGGAGCATAAGTGCTTTTATCTTTTTTAGAAATTTTTGATCTTTTATTGTTTCTAATTTAGCTTTTGCTTGCATTCTTTTAAATTCAACATAGGCTAAATCTTCATATTCGTATAGTCCCATGTTTCGATAATTTTCTTTTAATACTCGGAATTGTTCGCTTTTTTCGTAAGAGCTAACTTCTTGTCTTAATATTAAATCTTTTACAGAGCTTCTGTCCCAATCAAGGTATATTCTACCTAAGAGACGAACGCCTTGCATGTACAGAGTAGTGATATTCAAACCGGAGTCTGTTGGACTAAGGTCGAGCACATCTTTGATAACTGTGTTTGATAAATCCAATATTTCGCATGATTTTACCCGGAAATCAAAGTAGCTGTTTATTTGTGAGCCTTGTAGTATAATATCTTTAAATTCAGAGTTTCGGAAAGAAACACTTCCGTAGCCAAAATCTACATTTTCTATTATAAATTTCACAGACTTACAACGAGCTTCTTCAAAATTAATAAAACCTCTGCCAAAAACTGAGTTTTTTAGGTAAAATGCACCTTTAGCTTGTTCCAGACCTTCAAAAATAAAATCGCCGTCGCCAAATTCTATGTGATTAAAATTTATTTTACCTTTTAGTAATTCTACGCCCCTAAAATCAAGTGAGCCATTGTTAAATTTAGTCCTTTCAAAGAAAATATCTGTGTTTCCGAATTTAGAGTAGTGAAAATCTATGTCTCCGTTTCCAAATTCCGCAAGCCTGAAAGTTATTTTGCCGTGATCAAAAACACTACTTACAAATTTAATATTGCCATTTCCAAAATTTGTGTGCATAAAATTGTGTTCGCCTTCGCCAAATTCGCTTCTACGGAAATCAACTGTTCCGTTTCCGAAATCGGCAGAACGAAATGAACTGTTACCTTTCCCAAAATTTGTCCTTTCAAAAAAAACATCGTTTCCGTTGAATTTTACCCGTGTAAAATCTACAAAACCATCTCCGAAATTAGTTAGTGTAAAAAGAACTCTATCTTCTGAAAATTTTGAATCCTGAAAAGTGATGTTTCCTCCACCAAAATCAACATTTGTGAAATTAATTTCTCCTGTTTCCAAAATGATGTGTTCAAAATCTTTTATAGATTCTGTAAAAAGGGCGTTTTTAAAAGATAATCCGTTGTTAAATCTACAATAGCTGAAATTTACTTTTTCGGTTTTTAAAAAAGTGTCAGTGAAATTTGCAGAACCCTTAAAATGGCAGGCAGAAAAATCAACCTCAGGACTTACAAAAAAGCTTTTTGAAAAATTAGTTGGTGAAGGAAAACGACAAGAAAATTCTATTTTAATGGGGTTTATAATAAAACATTCAATAAGTTTTACTTCTGGAAAATCGCCTTCTAGTTCCGGAAAATTATCTAATAAACAATTGTTAAGTTTTAATGCATTGTTTTTGATTGCAAAATCGATAATTTCATTGCCGGAAAAATATCCCAATTCAAGTTTTTCAACTATTTTATTGTCTGAAATAAGTTCCAGAATAGCAGTTTGTTCAATGTATAGTTCTTCTGAAATATCGAATTTTTTGTCAATAATTGAAAAATTATATGTGTCGAAATTTCTGTTCATAGTTAAAGAATACTTAGTTCAAATCCAATTGTGAAACGAGGTAAATCGTTTGGTGTTACTATTTGTAGAAAATCGTTTGAGAATAAATCAGAAAATCTGTATTTTGCTACAATTGCGTATCCATTGTAGCCAATTCTTAGAACACCTCCGTATTGTATATTCTCTATATATGCTAGATTTTTGTTTACAATTTTTTGTTGATTCGCAAAGAAATAATTTGGGGTAGCATTTTTTATTTTAAGGATATGCCTGTTTGAAAAATTGTAAGTTCCATAAGCACCTAAATCAAAGTATTTGCCCATTGTGTTTCCATGTTTCCCTATAAAAAAACGAAGGTAAAATTCTGAACCAATGTTGTTTAGGACTAGTTTTTCAGATGTATTAGCAGAAGAAGGATATGTTGAAAGAAATTGATTTTTAAAACTAAAATTGTGAATATTGTAGTTAACATCTAAACCGGTTGAAAACCAGTTAAATATTTTTAGTTTGTATTTGAAACCATAAGTCAAAGAGTAAGAGCTTCCGTATTTTATTCCAATTTGATTTTCGAATGGGTTTGGCGTGTAAAAACTTACATCATAATAACCCCATAAGAAGTGTTTCCCGTTTACTCCGTAGTTTTGAGTTTCAAAATAATCGTATTCGTCTACTTTTTCGTATACAATATCTTTTTGAGCAAAAATATTCAGGCTTAGTGCTGAAATAATAATAATAAGTGATATTTGTTTCATATTCAGAGTTTTATAAGTCGTTAGTTTAGTTTTGTTTTAAATATAAATCCTTTGTAATACCCCAAAAAAGTTTTACCAATGTAGTTGTCTTCCAGCTCAATTTCGATTGATAAATCATATATTTCTTTCACTCCGTATAAATCAATTTTTCCATCGTTTTCTTTTATTTGATAATAAAAATAGAATGATTTTGATTCAATGGTGTCATTTTTTTCAAAATTTATTTCAATAATATGGCTCTGGTTTAAATTGACGATGGTATTTCAATTATTTCAAAGTAATGTTTTTCTATGCTTTTAAAGCGTTTCCAACTATCTA
>JAFGUD010000154.1 GCA_016938685.1 Bacteroidales bacterium
AAACATGATTTAAGAGGTCCAGATATTGCTGCATAAAAGAATGAATTTATTTTGTGTTGAATACTTATTTAGAATTATTAGAAAATACAGCAAACTCAACCAATTGCGCTACACTACATTGAAATTAGATTATATTTGCTTTTATTTTTTTCAAAATTAACAATATATAAATCAATAACAATAATCATTATGGGAATTAAGTTACGACTCACAGTAATGAACTTTCTTCAATTTTTTATTTGGGGAGCATGGTTGATTACAATTGGAGGATATTGGTTTCAGACCAAACATTGGTCGGGAGCTGAGTTTGGAGCAATTTTTTCAACTATGGGGATCGCTTCGTTATTTATGCCAGCTCTGGCAGGGATCATTGCAGACCGATGGATTAATGCTGAAAAATTATTGGGTACTTTTCACCTGATGGGAGCAATCATTTTATTTACGGTGCCAATGGTAGAGTCTCCAACTGCAATGTTTTGGGTTATGCTTGTAAATATGATCTTTTACATGCCAACCATTTCTCTTGCAATTGCCGTTGCTTATTCCGCTTTGAAAAAAGAAAAGTTAGATGTTGTAAAAACATATCCCCCTATCCGGGTTTTTGGAACAATTGGATTTATTGTTGCCATGTGGACCGTTAGTTTACTGAAAATTGAAACTTCAGCAACCCAATTTTACATTGCCTCTGCCGCTTCATTGGTACTTGGCCTTTATTCCTTCACTTTGCCTAAATGTGAAGTAAATAAAAACGTGGAAAAGAAAAATTTTATCGAATCGTTGGGATTGAAAGCTTTTACATTATTTAAGCAAAAGAAAATGGCTTTGTTTTTTATTTTTTCTATGCTTTTAGGGGCTGCTTTGCAATTAACAAATATGTATGGCGATACGTTTATTCATGATTTTGCAAAAATTCCCGAGTTTAAGGATTTACTTGCTGTGAAATTTCCGGCAATTATCATGTCTGTTTCTCAAATGTCTGAAACCTTGTTTATTCTTGCCATTCCATTTTTCCTGAAAAGATTTGGTATTAAAAAGGTAATGCTCATGAGCATGTTTGCCTGGGTATTGCGCTTTGGCCTTTTGGGCCTTGGCGATCCGGCTGGAGGCCTTTGGATGATTATTTTATCATGTATTGTATACGGAATGGCATTTGATTTCTTCAATATTTCAGGTTCGCTCTATGTTGAAATGGAATCGGATTCAAGTATTAGGGCCAGTGCTCAAGGTCTTTTCATGATGATGACAAACGGATTTGGTGCAATTATGGGGAGTGCTTTAAGTGGTTTAATGATTGATAAATTTTTTAAAGCAGATACAGGGGAATACTTATGGACCGGAATTTGGTTTTCGTTTGCAGCCTATTCTTTAATTGTTGCAATTTTATTTGCTGTGGTTTTTAAATACAAACATAATCCGAAAAAATTGGTCGCGATACAGCATTAATTTGTTCAAAGTTATGAGCATAAAAAAAGCATCCGTCAACAAACGGATGCTTTTTTCTTTTAAGCTGTTAATTTATTTTTTTCTTCGCTTTATTTCATCGCGAATCAGAGAGGCCCGCTCGTAATCTTCTTTTTCAATGGTTTTGAGTAATAATTCATCTAATTCAGCATTGCTAAGATCAAAGAATTCGTTCTCTTCATCTTCATGTTCCGTTGTATGTTCAATGGCATCTTCATCAGGCTCAAGAATAATTCCGCCGACCGCCATAATGCTTTCATAGGTATAAATAGGACTGTTAAACCTTAGCGCTATGGCAACGGCATCCGATGTGCGTGAATCGATTTCGATATTTTCCCCGTTTTTACTGCACACCAATATGGAGTAAAATATGCCTTCGTGAAACTTATTGATGATTACTTCCTTAATCTTGATATCAAAGGTTTCGGCAAAGGTTTTAAATAAATCGTGGGTAAGAGGTCTGGCCGGTTTTAGTTTTTCAACCTCAATAGCGATAGCCTGTGCTTCCAAACCTCCAACAATTATGGGAAGTCTTCTGTTCCCATTTACTTCTCCAAGAATAAGGGCATAGGCACTGCTTTGTGAATGACTGTAAGATAAACCTACTATTTTTAATTCAATCTTTTGCATGAAATTTTATTCTAATACAAATGTACATTTTTTCGACAAAGATTTCCTCCTAAAATATAAAATCTCGCTAAAAGGGAATTCTCTTTACTTTTTCTTTTACATCTTCTCTATTAAGAATGAAATTTCATTTTGTGGTTTAAAAAAGGGCTCGAAAACGTTTAATATTTTAAAAAAGTGATCGATAAACAGCGCTTTTTCGAAAAATTCAAACGATTGAATTTTTTTATTAACAGGGTGTTTTAACATCTTTAATGGTTGTAAAATACTGAAATACAATAGTTAATAATAATATTCTTAAAAATATGATCCGGGATGGGGTAAAATTGACCAAAAAAACTTCGTTTAATTTATGCATGCATAATATTTTTGGGTTAAATTTTCTATTTTTGTGAGCCTATTTATAAA
>JAFGUD010000155.1 GCA_016938685.1 Bacteroidales bacterium
CCCTAAAAGGCTAAAAAATATAAATCATTTCAAGGAACTATTATATTTCGGCACTATTGCCGCTTAAATTTTTAACGAACTATTGATCTAAACACAGCCGCAAAAAATAACTTTAAGCGATTAATGGGGATTGATAACGTTAATTTTGGCTCTATATTCCTTTTCAAAAATGATTTTAGAGTTCAACCTTATGGTAATTTTGGCGATGATAGTTATCAATTAGACTTGAAAAAATCACAAGGTTATGCAAGGCATTTAGGAACAAGAGAATTATTAGGTAGAATAGAATTAACCACAAACCTAAATGACCAATTTAAAGAAGTTTCAAGTAGGGACGGCGGGCTTGTTGAAACGATAGGGTTAACACAATTAATTGAAAGTTTTTATGATTATGGAATAAAGCGACTTGAAAAATATGTTGTAGGAATTCAGTGGGCATATAAATTAGACGCAAGATTAGAGGGAGATAAAGAGAGGGATGATTTACTGCTTCTTGATACGATTAAGCATAAAGCAAGAATAATAGAGCTTATCACGAAATTAACAGATAATAAGAATGTTGAACTTTTAGATTATAATAAAAATTTCCTTGATATTATTGATGATAAAATTCAAGATATCACACCAGATGCTTTTAAAAATTTACAAAAAATAGCAAAAAAAATTCACGATAATGATTATGTCAAAGATATTCAAAGTGCTGAAAAACGATATTTAAAATTACTAAAAGAAAAAGAAGAAGCAGAACAAAAAGCAGAAAAAGAAAGAATAAAAAGAGAAGAGGCTGAACGTAAGCAAAAAGAAGCGGAATTAGAAGCAAAAAGGAAAGAACAAGAAAGAAAAAAAGAGGAAGACAAAAGAAAAGAGGCAGAATTAGCAAAATTAAGAGCTGAAAATGAGAAATTAAAAGCAGAACAAAAAGCGAAAGAAGAGGAGGAAAAGCGTGAACAAACAGAGGAAAAACTGAATATAGAAAAACAAAAAAATCTTTATTTTATTACAAAAAAAAGTCAAGAAGACAACCCTGAACGAGATAAATTTATACATAGCATTAAACTTTCTTCACAAGATATAAATTCAAATCTACAAAGTTTAATTACAATATTTAATTCTGATAATTTTAATAAAAACACGGCATTAGAAAATTTAACAAATATCCATCGAAGTGTATTAAGGGTATTAAAACTAAGCAATATTATTTCAAATGCAAATTTTAAGGGCGAAAAAGAAATACATCCTGTTAATCTTATAAAATTTATTGAAGAATATATAAACTCACATAATGCAGTAAAGAATAAAAAAATTAAATTTGACTTCAATCCAGGAATTGAAAAATTTCTAATAAAAGCGAATATACTTGATTTGACTATAATGCTTGACAATTTGATTTCAAATTCAGAAAAAGCAGGAGCAAATAAAATTCAATTAGACATAGAACAGAAAGACAAATTATTAATACTTAATTTTAGTGATAATGGTAATGGACTACCTTCAAAGTATGTTAAAAATACAGAAGAAATTTTCAAACCAGGAGTAACCGATACAAATGGAGGTTCAGGTATTGGTATGCCAACTATTCAAAAAATATTAAAAGATATAAATAATAGCACGATTATATTCTTAGGAAATAATAAACTTCTAAAAGGTGCTACTTTTAAAATTCAAATAAACAAATGAAAAGATATTGCTTAATAATTGAAGATGACGATAAAACTGTTTCGTATCATGCTTACGAACGAAATATTAAAAAAAGAGAAGGTATAGAATTAGAAATTATATCATTAGATCCAAGTATATCTGAATTTCAAAAAGAAACCGAAAATGATATAATTATTAATAAAGAGAAATTAAATGAAAAATTAACAGAAATATTAAAACGAAGAATTGACTTAGTGGCTTGTGATTTCGACTTGTCAGATAATAATATCAATGGACTTGATGTCATAAGAATGATTAAGCAAATTAAACCGAATAAACGTATATTCTTATTTTCAGGTAAGTTAAATAAAATTGTAAAAACATTATTAAGTTCAAATGACAAAGATGAAATATTTAAGAACATAAAGACATTAATAAATTCAAAAATATCTGACTTTATTGACAGAGATAATGAACTAATCGAAGATGCTATCATTAAAAATCTAAAAAATCATTCTTGGGAGGAAGAATTAAATAATGTTTTTGATTAAAACCAGCATATTAAATTTAAATCAGGATTTCCACCATTTAGAGGTAAAACATTGAATGAAATAAAGAAAGAAATTGATGACGATACTATAAAATCACAAGAATTTAAAAATGCAATTCTCAATTTGGTAATATCGCAAATTATTGGAGAAGATGAGTAGGATATTATATATAAGCCCTAAGGATAATACTTTAAAATTCACGAATAGAATTTACAAAAATGTCTCTCAGGTAACATCAGCAATTGATTTGTTTGAAATTGATTATTCCGACAAATCACATGAGAATGCATTAACCTCCATTTCAGAATGTTCAAAAAATGATTTAATTATATTTACCGGACACGGTGGATCGGATTATTTGCAAGGAAGTGTTGAAAGAGACAAGGAAAGTTACAAAAAAGAAAGATTTATTGATAAATCAAATATTCAAGTTTTAAAAAATAAAAAGTTTATTTCAATATCATGTAATTCATCTGATAAATTAGGGGATCTAGCAAAAGAAAACGAAGTAATATCTTTCATGGGATTTGGTGATTTACCAACAGATAATGAGATAATTGAAGGATTAAATAAGACTTTACCAGAAATAAATTCAATATTTAAAGGCGAGCTTGTGGATATTTTAAGCAAATCGCTGTCATTAGCTTTACATAATAATAATTCTTTTATAGAATTACAAAGTTTAATACGTTTTTTTTCAAATAAATCAATGCTCAAAATTTTAAAAACGAGAACTAAACATAAAGAGATTTTAGCAGACCACATTGCAAATATTGCATACGAAAATAAAATATTTGGAGATAGCATAATAAATTTAATCCAATAACCCTCACCCCATCAACAAAGAACTATCGCCATAACTCAAAAACCTAAATCCATTATTCAACGCAAAGTCGTATGTTTTTCGCCAGTCGTTGCCAACAAAAGCAGCTACAAGCAACAAAAGAGTGCTATTGGGCTGATGAAAATTTGTGATTATATTATTCGCTACTTTAAATTCGTAACCCGGCACAATTATTATCTGTGTGTGAGCTTTTATTTCATCATCAGAATCAAGAGAATTCAAAAGCGCATCAAATGCGTCTTCGGCAGGAATAACAGGCAAATCATAAATTTCCCATTGAGCTATGTAATTAAAATCCGGCTTGTTTAAGCTTCTTTTTACACCCATCCAGTACAAACTCTCAATTGTACGCAAACTTGTAGTCCCAACAGCCGTAATATTGCCTAATTTAGCTTTAATCTGTTCAAGTGTAGCTTTATTTACACGAAAAAATTCTGTGTGCATTTCATGTCCGCCGATTTCTTCCGATTTAACAGGTTTAAAAGTTCCGGCACCAACGTGCAAAGTAACTTCAGCAGTTGTAATATTCTTTTTTGCTAGTCCGGTAAAAACATTTTCAGTAAAATGTAATCCTGCTGTTGGGGCAGCTACTGAACCTCCTATTTTTGAATATACGGTCTGATAACGGGTTTTGTCAATTTCTTCTGCATCACGATTTAAGTATGGCGGAATTGGAATTTCTCCAATCGCTTCTAGCACTTCACTGAAAGTTAAATCATTGTCCCATTCAAACTCAATGATTTGATTTGACTCTAATTTTTCAATTTTTCTGGCTTTTATACATTTTTGTTCGCCCTGAAAATCAAATTTTAATTCCAAATCTCCATGTTTCCATTTCTTTTGATTGCCGACAATACAAATCCATTGGCTTTTTCCCTTTGCATCAAAAGCCAAATTATATTCCGCCGGTTGATGAGGATTCAGACAAAAAATTTCGATTTTAGAACCCGTTGTTTTATGAAAAATTAAACGAGCATAAATAACTTTGGTATTGTTCATTACCAAAAGATTGTTTTCCGGTAATTCTTCTATAATATCTGTAAAAATTAGTTTTTCAATGTTGCCGTTTTTATACAGCAAAAGATTTGATTTATCTCTGTTTTCCAAAGGGAACTTAGCGATTTTTTCGTCTGGTAAATCGTAAGTATATTCTGATATTTTAATTTTTTGTATCTCCATCGCAAAAAAAAGTGCCACATTTTGTGGCACAAATTTATATATTTTATCAAAATTGATTTACATTTCTTCGGCAGTTTGATATGTCGAAGCTTGTCTTATCATTTCTTCATATTCTTCTTCGGTCATATCTTGGTAGAAGAAGTTAAGCGGATTAACAGGTTGATTATTAATTCTCACTTCGTAATGTAAGTGAGGAGAAGTAGAACGTCCTGTACTACCAACTAAACCAATTAACTGACCTCTTTTCACTAATTCACCTTCTCTAACGTTTATTTGAGATAAGTGAGCATAAACTGTAATGTAGTTGTACCCGTGATTGATTCTGATACAATTACCATATCCACCTGATGATGCATCAGCACTAATAATAATGCCATCACCTGTTGCGTATACAGGAACACCTTGTGCTGCTGATAAATCAACACCTGTATGCATTTTCACAACATGTAAAATTGGGTGCATTCTATATCCGAACCCGGAACCTATTCTACGTAAATCTTTTTTTGCAAGTGGACAAATTGAAGGTATGCTATTTATTAATTCGTCTCTGTCTTTTACTAAATGTAATATTTCATTGTATGATTCAGCTTGTAGCTTAATTCTGTTTTGAAGTAAAAGAGATTTGTGTGAAACTTCATTTATAAGTGCTTCATGCTCTTGAAAATCGAAGTTTGCTGTCTGAACGCTTCCCCCGTAGCCTAATAATCTTGTAGCTTGAGGAATTGGTTTTAAACCCAACACTGAACGATAAACTTTGTCATCGTTGTTTTCTAAACTAACCATTCTAACTTCTTGGTTGTTTACTTGTTGAGATAAATACTGGAAATTTGAAACTAAATTTTCATTATGAAATTCGAGAGATCGATATTCCGGAGTTTTTACATTATTAAATAATGTATAACCTAAAATACTACCAAAAATCAGAGTAACTAATAAATGAGGAAGTACTGACTTTAAAGCAGACTTTAAAGAAAATTTTGAGTGTTCAAAAGAAAGCGTTTCAGGGTTAAAAATAAATTTTTTTCCCATGACTTAGTTTTTAGGGTTTGGCAATATTGCCAATTCTATCAGCTGTAGAGTGATAGAAACAATGATGCAAATGTATGAATAAATTTAACAGCTCCAAATTTTTTTGAACTTAACCATAAGTCAAAATTCATAACAAATTGATTATCAATTTGTTAATCAGATTCAAAAGTTATCCACAATTTTACTACTTTTAATAACACAATTATCGTTCCGAAGTGTTATTTTTTTAGAGTTATATTTTCACCTTGCTGAATATCAGCCAAATACAAACAAACTTTAAATTTTGTATTCCTTATTTGACAATGTAATTACTGTTGATAACTACTTTTTATAAATAGACCGATAAAATTTATTTTGGTTGCTTTAAAAATAGTTTCTTAACCATAATGCTCAAAAACCTAAGCCATTTTTAATGGAAAAACAAAGATTTTTTATTCAAATTATGCAATTATTAGTTTTTGACTGAAAAAAATCCCTTTACAACTTGTTTTAAAGAATTTTATCTTTATCTTTGCACGCCAAAATTGAAAAAAAATAATCAACATAATGTCTAACCCATTAAATTAAAATTAAGAATTAATTATGGAAAACGAAAAAATTGAACAAAACGAAGAATTGAACACAGAAGTTCAAGAAAAACAAGAAGTCTTCACAAAAGAAGACCTAACCGAAACTCCAAAAGAAAACATTAATGCTTCTACAATGGATTTTGATTGGGATAATTTTGACTCAACTGTCGAAACTTCATCTGCTCACGACAAAAGAAAAGAACTAGAAGAAATTTACGGAGGTACTCTAACTACAATTGAAGGTAACGAAGTTATTGAAGGCAAGGTTATTAACATGACTGACAGAGAAGTTGTTATCAATATTGGCTACAAATCTGAGGGAGTTGTTCCTTTGAATGAATTCAGATACAATCCTGAATTAAAAATTGGAGATAAAGTTGAAGTTTTAGTTGTTAATACAGAAGACGAAACCGGTCAATTAGTACTTTCTCACAAAAGAGCACGTACAATGTTTGCCTGGAACAATATCAACAAACATTTCGATGCAGGTGATATTGTTAAGGGTTATATCAAAAGCAGAACAAAAGGTGGTATGATTGTAGATTTATTTGGAATCGAGACTTTCCTTCCCGGCTCTCAAATTGATGTAAAACCAATTACCGATTATGATGCATTTGTTGGTCAAACAATGGACTTCAAAATCCTTAACATAAATCTTGAATTCCGCAACGTTGTTGTTTCTCACAAAGCAATTATAGAAGCAGAACTAGAAGAACAGAAAAAAGATATTATTGCTAAATTAGAAACCGGACAAATATTAGAAGGTGTTGTTAAAAACATTACTCAATACGGTGTATTTATGGATTTAGGTGGCGTTGATGGACTTATCCATATCACTCACCTTTCTTGGGGACGTATTTCTCATCCAACCGAAGTTGTTGAAATCGGACAAAAACTTAAAGTTGTTATTCTTAACTTCGACGAAGGTAAAAAACGTATTGAACTTGGTCTAAAACAATTACAACAACATCCTTGGGATCAACTAAGCGAAAGCCTAAAAGTTGGTGACGAAGTTGAAGGTAAAGTAGTTGTTATGGCAGATTACGGCGCATTTATCGAAATAGCTCCTGGTGTTGAAGGTCTTATTCACGTTTCTGAAATGTCTTGGTCGCAACACTTACATAGTGCACAAGATTTCCTTAATGTTGGCGATATTGTTAAAGCTAAAATTTTAACATTAGACAGAGAGCAAAGAAAAATGTCATTAGGTTTGAAACAACTAAAAGACGACCCATGGCAAAATATCGAAGAAAAATATCCTGTTAATTCTAATCATTCTGCAAGAGTACGTAGTTTCTCAAACTTCGGAATCTTTGTTGAAATAGAAGAAGGAGTTGACGGATTAATTCACATTTCGGATTTATCATGGACTAAAAAAATAAATCATCCATCAGAATTTACAAAAGTAGGAGAAAATATCGACGTTGTAGTATTAGAAATTGACAAAGAAAATCGTCGTTTGAGCCTAGGTCACAAACAATTAGAAGAAAATCCTTGGGATGTTTTCGAAACTGTTTTCTACAAAGATTCTATTCATGATGGTACAGTTATAAAAGTATTTGATAAAGGTGCTAATGTTTTACTTCCTTACGGTGTAGAAGGTTTTGCTTCAAAACGTCACATCAAAAAAGAAGACGGAGAAAATGCAAGAGTAGAAGAAAAATTAGAATTTAAAGTTATTGAATTTTCAAAAGCAGCAAAAAGAATAGTTGTTTCTCATACTAAGGTTTGGGAAGACAAGAAAAAAGCTGAATATGAAAAAGATAAAGTTAATACTGAATCACAAACTAAAAAAATCCAATCGAATGTAGAAAAGACTACATTGGGTGACATAGCTAACTTAGAAGAGCTAAAAGAAAGATTATTGAATAAAAATGACGAAGAAAAGTAAAATTTGCACGAAATTTGTCTAACCACCTGTAACGTTCAGGTGGTTCTTTTTATTATTTAACTTAAAAACAATTTGCAATGCCCGAAAACAGGTTTAAAATAGAAAAAAAAGATTTCTATACTCTTATTACTATCGAAAACGAAAAACTGGATGCAATCATAGCACCTGTTTTAAAATCCGAACTTGTTCTTATAGCAGGTAACGGAGAAAAAAATATTGTTATCGATATGGAAAAAGTAAAATATTGCGATTCTTCTGGTTTAAGTACTATTCTAGTTGCAAACAGACTTTCTAAAAATGCAAAAGGCGTATTTGCTCTTAGCAAACTGCAAACTGCAGTTATGCGTCTAATTTCTATCTCTCAGTTGGATACTGTTTTGAACATTACGGATCATATTGAAGAAGCTGAGAAGATGGTTAAGAAAAATCTGGACAGCAATAACGAATAAATGAATTTTGAGATTCAAATTTTGGGTAGTGGTTCGGCAATACCGACCAAAGATCGTTCTCTAACTGCTCAAATTATTACAGCTTACAAAGAGCCGTATTTGATAGATTGTGGCGAAGGTACACAACTCCAAATGCGGCGCTTTGATGTTAAATTCTCAAAGATTAAACACATTTTCATTTCTCACCTCCACGGAGATCATTTTTTTGGACTTTTCGGATTAATTTCAACTTACAATCTTTTAGGCAGAAAAAGCACTCTGAATATATACGCTCACAAAGAACTCGAAGATATGCTTCTGTGTGAAAATTCACCACTAAAAATAGATGAATTAGTATTTGATATTAAATTCCATCACCTTTCTGACGAAGAAAAAATTATATACGAAAATAATAATTTGATTGTAAAATCTTTCCCGCTTAATCACCGAATTAAGACTTGCGGTTTTTTATTTCAACAAAAAGTAAGACAACCTAATATTATTAAGGAAAAAATAACAGAATTTAACCTAAGTATACAACAAATTTTGGATTTAAAAGCCGGAAAAGATATTGAAATTGACAATAAACTCTTTCCAAACAATGAATTGACAAATTCTCCTCCCGCTCCTAAAAGCTA
This sequence comes from Bacteroidales bacterium, assembly GCA_016938685.1. Taxonomy (GTDB): domain Bacteria; phylum Bacteroidota; class Bacteroidia; order Bacteroidales; family JAFGUD01; genus JAFGUD01. Next base: position 8,768 of record JAFGUD010000155.1, read on the forward strand.
CGCATACTGCTCAGATACAGCGTACTTTGAAAATATTATTCCAATTATTCAAAATACAGATTTATTATTTCACGAAGCTACTTTTAGTGAAAAAGATGCAATGAATGCAGAAAAAACAGGTCATTCAACGGCTTCTGATGCCGCTAACATTGCACAAAAAGCAAATGTAAAACAATTACTAATTGGCCATTTTTCTACCCGTTATCCAAATTTGAATTATTTACTAAAAGAGGCACAAAATATCTTCCCTAATACAATTTTAACCGAAGATGGGCTTGTGATTGAAATTTCATAAGAAAAATAAAGCTTGATTTTTTGGATTTATTAAACTATTTTTGAATTTCTCAAAAAATTAAGATGAAAAATAAATTTTTCCCACTAATGATAATTTCTGTGTTCTTGTTTACTTTTTGTAATTCACAAGAAAACAGCGAAGTAAAAATCAATGAAAATATTTTTGAAAGATATTATCCTTTTGACAACTATTATGTTGATTTGGATAATCTTACAAAAATTGAAGATTCAGTTTTTTTAAAAAACTTTAAAACTGAAAGTATTTACAACTTCCGATTTTATGCTCCACGTGATTTTAGTAATACTTTTTATCAAAATGTTGAATATAAGGGTAAAATATTTACATTACAGGATAATATTCTTGAAATATCCGATACTAATTCCGGACAAAAGATTGAGATAAAGCCTTTTCCTATTGATTATGAAATTGATAATATCGTTGGTAAACATTTTTTAGTTGCAATAAGTTCAGGAGTGATTGAATTACTTAGACTTAGTGGGGATTCTGGATATTTAATGCGTAAAATTGACGAAAAAGGAAATATCATTTTTGAAATTCAGTTTGCGCATACAAAAACAATAATAGAAGGGAACATTCACCATAGTTATCCATATTTGTATTACACAACTTGCACCAATGATTTTATGGTATTTGTTTCTTATGATGACAACATTCCTAAAACTCTAATGGTAAGTCTAAAAGACGGAAAAATCACAGAATTTGATAAAACTTTCAACGGAGTTCTCAGAACCGATAATGAAGATAATATCCCCGGATTTATAAAAATATCAGATGATTACAAAAGTTTTGAAACTATAATTTTAAATAATAGCTGGAAATACGACAAGCTAGATGGGTGGGGAAATTCAGCGGAAACTTTAATTATAGATAATGTTTTATATATCAGTTTTTTTCATAGCATCGCAACGGGCTCTTCATTGTATGCTTTTGATTTAACAAACGGAGATTTATTTTGGAAAGCAGAAGTTGATCAAATGAATGTTGGTCATTCTCAATATTCTAATGTTGTTTATTTAAGTTCTTTCAACAATAAAATCATTATGGAAGGCAATGAAGCTTTTGGCTCTTATTTACAAATTTTTGATTGTAAAACCGGCGAAAAATTATTTTCAACTTTAACTAACTAAATTTATTCACTAAAAATAAAAAAAATGGGATTTAAAGAATATAAATACGCAGGAATTGATATTGGCTCAAATGCAGTCAGACTTATAGTTAACAATGTAATTCCCGGAGACGACTATAAAGATGCAATAATGAATAAACTTGTTTATTTAAGACTTCCACTTAGACTTGGTGGTGATGTTTTTATGACAAATCGTATAGGCGATCAAAAAACTCAGGAATTTACTAATGCTATGCAAATATACAAAGATCTAATTGATTTTTATAAAATTGAAAGTTTCAGAGCATGCGCAACATCAGCTACACGAAGTGCAGAAAACGGAAAAGAAGTAATTGAACTAATTAAACAAAAAACCGGTATTTCAATTGATGTAATTGATGGAGTAGAAGAATCTATGTTGCTTTACAAAACAAATTTGTATAATTTACCGGAAGGAAAAACTTTTTTATCTGCTGATTTAGGTGGAGGAAGTTTGCAATTAACTCTTTTTGAAGGCGACAGATTTATTTGGACACATTCATATAAAATTGGGACTGTAAGAATTCTTAGTAATTCAGTTAATCCAAAAGAATTTGTAGACTTTGAAGAAAAAATGAAAGAAATTAAAGAAGAATTTTCAGATTTGCGATTAATTGGGTCCGGAGGAAATATTAATAAAATAAGCAAACTTGTTGGAGAAAAAACGGTAGAGTTAAATGACATAGAAAAATTAAAAGACGAACTTGAACCATTATCTTTGATTAAAAGAATGAAAAAACATAATTTACGTCAAGACCGCGCAGATGTGATTGTTCCTGCTTCCGAAATTTATATCAAACTTATGAAAATTCTGGATATTAATAAAATTTTTGTGCCAAAAATAGGTCTTGCAGATGGAATAATAAGAGAATTATACGAACAAAATCACGACTAATTTTTCTTACTCTAAATAAATAAAAATCCTTCTTTTGGTTAACTCTTTTTGAATTTCAAAACTTTGGTTAAATATTTGTCTTTGTCTTCTTCTAATCAAATTTAAAAAAGTGAAATTGAAATTCTGTCTTACGATTTATTTTATTATTATTTTATTTTCCGGCTGTATTAACAAAAAAATATCGGAAACAATAAACAATAAAGGTGTAAATTTATCTAAATTTACAATAATTACTTCTGAAAACCGCCCGGAAGAATTATCTATTTTGTTCATTGGAGATATAATGCAACATAATTTGCAAATTCAATCTGCTTACCGCAAAGAAACTGACAGTTATGATTTTTCAGGCCAGTTTGAATTTTTTACTGATGTTATAAAAAGTTGTGATATAACAATTGCTAACCTTGAAGTTTCTTTTGGTGGAGCGCCATATTCTGGCTACCCCGGATTTAGTTGCCCCGATGAACTTATTACTGCAATAAAAAACGCAGGAATTAATTACCTTGTAACAGCCAATAATCATGTTTACGACAACGACAAATATGGTTTTAACAGAACAATAGATTTAATAGATAATGCAGGAATTCACAGAACCGGAATTTATAAAAATAAAGCTGATAAAACTAAAAATAATCCGATGATTATTAATGAAAAAGGCTTTAAAATAGCTGTTTTCAACTATACTTATGGCGTAAATCTTTATGATACCAAACCATCAACCACAATAGTAAATATTTTTGATAAAAACGTGATAGAAAGGGATTTAACTTCTGTAAAAGACTCTTTATGTGATATTGTGATTGTTTTTATGCATTGGGGACAAGAGTATGAAAGAATGCAAAATGAAAGTCAGGAAGAATATGCTGAATTTTGTTTTCAGAATGGTGCTGATCTGGTAATTGGCTCGCATCCGCATGTTATTCAGCCTTTTGAACGATATGATTACGTTATGCCTGATGGTTCAAAAAAAGATGTGCTTTTAGCCTATTCTCTCGGAAATTTTATTTCAAATTACGATAAATGGAGATATTGTGATGGCGGTGCGACATTAAAAGTTAAATTCACAAAATCTAAAAACAAAAAAGTTCAAATTTCTGAGGCAGGATATATTCTCATCTGGGTTTATAAAGTCGTAGAAAACAACATTTTATATCATCGTGTTTTACCTGTCAGCAAGTTTGAAAATGATGAAACAATGAGCAACGAATCAAGAAATCAAATGAACAGATTTATAAACGACTCCAGAAATCACCTTGATTCAAACAACATAAATATGCACGAATATTTATTTGACAATATTAGAAATGAATGGATAATAGATGGAAAATTGACGAAATAATCAAGAAACATAATTATGGTTTCTTGATCATATCTAGAATATTTTATTTGAAAAATTATTTTTATTTGGCTCTGGTTTAATATAGCGTTGGAATTTCGATAGTTTCAAGATAATGTTTTTCTATATCTTTAAACCGCTTCCA
>JAFGUD010000156.1 GCA_016938685.1 Bacteroidales bacterium
AGTAAGGAAAAAGGAATCGTGACTTTTATGTCTAATAAATTGCATAATGATGAGCATAATTACGAAGGCTTTTTCATAAATGAAGAAAAAGGAATTTATAAAGGCAAAATTATGGAAACTCTTTCAGATGGTTCTATTGTCAGGCCGTTTGATATTTCTATAACAAAAAATGTATTAGCACTGTTGATGGTTTCAATTTTTCTTGTTTGGATTTTTATTTCGACTGCAAATCGTTACCGAAAAAATCCTGATAAAGCTCCAAAAGGTATTCAGTCTCTTATAGAACCTCTTATCCTTTTTATTCGTGATGATATAGCAAAAGCTTCTATCGGCAAAAAATACGAAAAGTACATGCCTTTTTTGTTAACTGTTTTTTTCTTTATTTTTATTAATAATCTTCTCGGTATAATACCTATTTTCCCAGGAGGTTATAACTTAACCGGAAATATTACAGTTACAATGGTTTTGGCTTTGTTTACACTTGTAATCACAACATTTAGTGGCTCAAAACATTATTGGAAACATATTTTTTGGTCGCCTGTTGTTCCCTGGTGGCTTAAAGCTCCAATTCCTTTGATGCCTATAGTTGAAATTCTTGGAGTAATTACAAAACCTTTTGTTTTGATGGTTCGTCTTTTTGCGAATATTATTGGTGGTCATATTGTAATGTTGGCTTTCTTTAGTTTGATTTTTATTTTTGGAGCTATGAGCATTGGAGCCGGTCTCGGAGTTTCTGTTCTCTCAATTGCTTTTACTATATTTGATACATTATTAGAATTATTAGTCGCTTTTATTCAGGCTTATGTTTTTACTTTGCTTTCAGCAATTTATTTCGGATTGGCTTTGGAAAATGATCATTAAAAATTAACATTAAACTGAGAGTCAATAATTTGATTGTCAGCTAGCTATATAACTTTTTAAAACTAAATTAACATGGAACTTTTAGCAATTTTGAACGTTCTTTTGGAAGGCGCAATGGATGCTGCTGCTAGTGCTGCTTTTATGGCAAAATTAGGTGCCGGATTAGGTGCCGGATTAGCTGTTCTTGGAGCAGGTATCGGTATCGGTAAAATTGGTGCTAACGCTATGGAAGCTATTGCTCGTCAACCTGAATCAGTTAAAGATATTCAATCTAATATGATTGTTTCTGCGGCTTTGATTGAAGGTGTTGCTTTCTTTGCTCTTGTTGTTGCGTTCTTAATTCTTTTCGTATAATTTTAGTTCGGGTGACGATTGGTCATTTATATTGAAATTAGAAAAGAAAATTAAAATTGACGGAAAGAGGTTTTCCTCTTCCGTCTTTTAAACAAATTGAATATTTGTACTGACTAACATTATAAACTTAATATAACATGGGACTTGTAATTCCTGATACCGGTTTACTTTTTTGGATGATTATCAGTTTTTCGATAACATTTTGGTTGTTAGCCAAATATGCTTGGAAACCAATAATGAAATCATTACGAAAAAGAGAAGATACAATTGACAATTCGCTGAAAGCTGCAAAACAAGCGAAAATTGAGATGGAACAACTAAGAGAGGATAATAAAAAAATTATTATTGAAGCTCGTTCTGAGAGAGATGGCCTTTTGCAAGAAGCAAAAGAAATTAAAGATAAAATGATTAGAAAAGCTGAACAAGAAGCTAAAGAAAGAGCGGATAAAATAATTGAAGAAGCTAGAGTGCAAATTCAAAGCGAAAAACAAAATGCTCTTAATGATATAAAATCCAAAGTTGCTGAATTGTCTATTGATATTTCAGAAAAAATTCTTAGAAAAGAATTGGATAATAAAGATAGTCAGCAAGATTATATTGATAGTCTTGTTAAAGAAGCAAAATTAAATTAGTTTTTGTTATAAGTTTTGTGTCAAACAACTTTTAACTTTCAACTTTTTAACTAATAACTTAATGAACGATAGTAAAATATCTGTAAGATATGCAAAAGCATTATTTAATCTTGCTGTTGAAAAAGAAATACTTGAGCCGATAAAATCAGACGTTGAATTATTACTTGAAATATGCAAGATTGAGGCTTTCAAAGAATTTCTTCACAGTCCGATTATTCCAATTTCAAAAAAACAACAGGTTTTTAAAGGCGTATTTACAGGTAGCGTAAATCAATATGTTGTGGATTTTTTGCTTTTGTTAGCTAAAAGTCGAAGAGAGGTTTTTTTAGAAATTATTACTCTTGATTTTTTGAAATTTTATCGTGATTTACTTGGAATTACAGAAGTCGAATTAACAACGGCATCACAAATATCTGAAAAATCTAAAGAACAATTTATTGAGATGCTTACTGTTTTGTTGAAATCAAAAATAGATATAAAACACAAAATTAATGAAAGCATTATCGGTGGATTTGTGCTACGCATTGATGATAAGCAAATAGATGCAAGTGTTAAAACACAATTGCAGGACTTTAAAAAAGAACTTGTAAAATAAATAAAAGAGGACTTCCTCTGTGAATTTTAATATATAAAAATTACAATAATGGCCGGAATAAAACCATCAGAAGTATCTGAAATTTTAAAACAACAAATTGCCGGAGTTAAAACTCAAACTGAACTTGATGAAGTAGGAGTTATTCTTCAGGTTGGTGACGGTATTGCACGTATTTACGGACTTACTAATGTCGAATCAAACGAAATGGTTGAGTTCGAGAACGGAGTTAAAGGTATCGTATTAAATTTAGAAGAAGACAATGTTGGAGTAGTGCTTTTGGGATTAACAGAAGGGCTTCGGGAAGGCGATACAGTCAAACGTTTGCGTCGTATTGCATCAATCAATGTTGGAGAAGGTCTTTTAGGACGAGTTGTTAATACTATTGGAGAACCACTTGATGGTAAAGGACCAATTGAAGGAAAACTATACGAGATGCCTCTGGAAAGAAAAGCACCTAGTGTTATTTTTCGTCAACCTGTAAAAAAGCCTTTGCAAACCGGAATAAAGGCTATTGACGCAATGATTCCTATTGGTAGAGGTCAGCGTGAGCTTATTATTGGTGACCGTCAAACTGGAAAAACAGCAATTGCTATTGATACAATTGTTAATCAAAAAGAATTTTACGAAAAAGGAGAACCTGTTTTTTGCATTTATGTTGCAATAGGACAAAAAGGTTCAACTATTGCCAATATTGCTAAAACATTAGAACGCCACGGAGCTTTAGCTTATACTGTTATTGTTTCTGCTACTGCTTCTGAACCTGCTGCTCTTCAGTTTTATGCTCCTTATGCTGGTGCTGCTATTGGCGAGTTTTTTAGAGATACTGGTCGTCACGCGTTGATTATTTATGATGATTTATCTAAACAAGCAGTTTCTTATCGTGAAGTTTCTTTACTTCTTCGTCGTCCACCAGGGCGTGAGGCTTATCCCGGTGATGTTTTTTATTTGCATTCCAGATTATTAGAACGTGCAGCTAAAATCATTGAAAATGATGATGTTGCTAGAAATATGAATGATGTGCCGGAAAGTATTAAATCATTAATAAAAGGTGGAGGTTCTTTAACCGCTTTGCCAATTATTGAAACTCAAGCCGGTGACGTTTCTGCTTATATTCCTACTAATGTAATTTCTATTACAGACGGTCAGATTTTTCTTGAATCAGATTTGTTCAATGCTGGTGTTCGTCCGGCAATTAATGTGGGTATTTCTGTTTCTAGAGTAGGCGGTAGTGCTCAAATTAAAGCAATGAAAAAAGTTGCTGGAACATTAAAGCTTGATCAGGCTCAATATCGTGAGTTAGAAGCTTTTGCGAAATTTGGTTCAGACCTTGATGCTGCTACAATGTCAATTCTTGAAAAAGGACGAAAAAATGTTGAAATTCTAAAACAATCTCAATATTCTCCTTATCGTGTTGATCAACAAATCGCTATTATATATGGTGGTGTGAAAAACCTTCTAAAATCAGTTCCAATTAAAAAAATCAAAGATTTTGAAAAAGAATTGATTGACTTTTTGGAAGCTAAACACAAAGAAGATGTTTTAGATTTGTTAGCCGCTGGTACAATAAACGAAGAAGTTGAAAAAATATTGACAGAAGTTACATTGCAAATTGCTGATAAATACGCAATATAGTTTTTTTTAATAAGAAAACTGGTTGACTTTTTAACAATATAGATAACTAATAAACTTTAAACTGTCTAATGGCAAATTTAAAAGAATTAAGAACTAGAATAGCTTCTGTGAAGAACACAAAGCAAATGACCAGTGCAATGAAAATGGTTGCTGCTGCAAAATTGCGGAAGGCTCAACAAGCTATTGTTCAACTTAGACCATACGCTGATAAAATTCATCACATGCTGTCTGATTTATTGATTGCTGCAAGAGGTGATGTTGATAATCCTTTTTTTGTACAACGAGACGTAAAAAATGTTTTGTTGATTATTGTTACTTCAAACAGAGGTCTTTGTGGTGGTTTTAACACAAATGTCGAAAAAATGGCTGTTGCAACAATTGAAGAATATGCAAAAAAAGGAATAAATGCCAATAACATTAATTTTTATAGTTTTGGTAAAAAAGGTTTTGATAGTATAAAAAGAAGAAAATTTAATATTGTTAAATCTGATTTTGAAGTTTTTGATAATTTGAATTTTGATTATGCGCTTGAGATTACTAAATCTATTATGAAAGATTTTATTTCCGGTAAATATGATAAAGTTGAAGTTATTTACAATAGTTTTAAAAATGCCGGAACTCAAATTCTTACAAGAGAGCAAGTAATGCCTGTTGTTATGCCCGAAGAAGGAACTGTAAGTGGAGGTTATGTTTACGAACCTAGTTTTTCAGGTGTTCTGGACAAACTAGTGCCAAGGGCTTTAACTATGCAAATCTATAAAGCAATTTTAGATTCTTATGCTTCGGAGCATGGCGCAAGAATGACTGCAATGCACAAGGCAACGGATAATGCAGCCGAACTAATTAGACAATTAACTCTTAGTTATAATAAAGCTCGTCAGTCTGCAATTACTAATGAAATTTTAGAAATTGTTGGTGGTGCTGAGGCTTTAAAAGGGTAATGATTTTTTTATTAAATTAAATTGATAAATTTGGCTGTATTTTATACAGCCTTTTTTGCTTAATTATGCATATTAAAATTAAATATTTTTTCAGAAAACCATCTGCAAATTTTCACAGTATTGAAGAATTGTTCTCCAACTTTCAGTGTTTTTTACCAGAAGAAAGTTTTTTTGAAAATGTTTATATGCCATATCACGAAGGGGTTTTTGGTCGGTTGAAAAATATATTTTTCGCTAAAAAAAATGTCGGGCAGTTAAATCATATAACCGGAGATGTAAATTATATTGCTCTTGGTTTGCCTAAAAGAAACACTATTCTTACAATTCACGATATTGGTTCAGCGTTAAAAGTAAGCTTTTTTAAAAGAATTTTGATAAAATCTATTTGGTTTAATATCCCATTTCGAAGGGTGCATAAGGTTTCTGTAATCTCAGATTTTTCTAAAAATGAAGTTGTTAAAACTTTTAAAATTAATGAGAACAAAATAGTTGTTATTCCTAATTGTGTGTCAGATAAATTTCAGCCAAAAAGAAAAGATTTTAATTCTGATTATCCTAATATTTTAATAGTTGGCACAAAAGAAAATAAAAATATTGTTCGTTCTATTGAAGCATTAAAAGGAATTAGGTGTTCTGTAACAATAATTGGTAAATTGACAAAATCAATTGAAAATAAACTTCATGATTTTAAGTTAGATTATAAAAATTACTTTAACCTTGATTTTGAGGAAGTTGTGAAATTATACGAAAGTGCTGATTTATTGCTTTTTCCTTCTACTTATGAAGGTTTTGGTGTTCCAATAATTGAAGCACAAGCAACAGGTACTCCGGTTATTACATCCGATTTAAAACCAATGAATGAAGTTGCCGGTGACGGAGCAATGCTGATTAATCCTTTCAGAGTTTCGGATATAGAAAATTCAATTAGAAAAATGATTTCAGATGATGCTTATAGAGAAAGTTTAATTGAAAATGGTCTTGAAAATGTAAAAAAATACAGATGCAAAGAAGTTGCAAAGATGTATTATGAGCTTTATGTAGATGTTTTAAAAAAATGAAAGAAAACAAAAAGAAAATAGCTGTTTTTATTGATTGGTTTTTGCCCGGTTACAAAGCTGGTGGACCAATTACTTCTGTTACTAATATTATTGAAAATTTGAAAAATGAGTTTGAGTTCTTTTTAGTTACTTCTGATAGAGATTTAGGTGATAGTGAATCATACAAGGATATAGTTAAAAATGAATGGCTGAAAAAAGATGGGTTTTCTATAATATATATTACTCCCGAAAAACAAAATATAAAAACTTACGGAAGTATTTTAAAAACTGTTGATTTTGACTTTTTGTATTTTAATAGTCTTTATTCATTGAAATTTACGATATTACCTGTTTTTATTGCAAAAAAAACATATAAAAAGAAACAGATAGTATTGGCTCCCAGAGGAATGCTTGGGAAAGGAGCGGTAGAAATTAAAACTATTAAAAAGAAACTTTTTTTTATAATTTCAAATTTAATTGGACTTTTTCGTGGGATTGTTTGGCATTCAACTGATGACGTTGAAACAAATGACATAAAAAAAACCTTTGGACAAAAAGAGATTGTTAAAAATATTCCTAACATACCTATTTTACCTTCCGAATATTTTCCAAAACACACTATTGTGCCTCGTAAATTTTTGTTTTATTCAAGAATTTCAAAAAAGAAAAATTTATATTTTGCCCTTGAAATTTTGAAAAAAACTAATACAAATCAAAATATTTATTTTGATATTATTGGACCAATTGAAGACAATAAATATTGGAGTGAATGTCAAGCATTAATATTGGAATTGCCAAAAAATATTTTTGTTGAATATAAAGGGGATATACCACCTAATTTGATAATAAAAACATTAAAGGAATATCATTTTTTATTTTTGCCAACTATGCATGAGAATTTTGGACATTCAATTTTTGAGGCTTTTGTGGCTGGTTGTCTTGTTATTGTCAGTGATCAAACTCCCTGGAGAAATCTTCTTGAAAAAAATATTGGTTGGGATTTACCACTCAATAAACCGGAATTGTTTGTTGATGCTTTATTAAGTTGTACAAAATTGACAGCAGATGAATATGACGAAATGTCAAGAAAAGTTTATAAATTTGCTTTGGATTTTGTGGAAAAACAAAATTTAGTTGAAAAAACAAAAAAATTATTTGATGAACTTAATTAAAACTGATTTGTCGAAATATAATAATGAATGGTATAAACCCGGTAAAAACATTGTTGTTAGAGGTTTGTGGTATATCACAAATGCAGTTTTTTTTATTTCCCCTTTGTTTCCTTTTTCCGGCATAAAAAAAATAATGCTTAGATTGTACGGAGCTAGAATAGGAAAAGGTGTTGTTATTAAACCTTCTGTGAATATTAAATATCCTTGGCGTTTGAAAATTGGTGATTACTCATGGATTGGTGAAAAAGTTTGGATAGATAATTTAGCTGATGTTGAAATAGGTGATAATGTTTCAATTTCACAGGGCGCTATACTTTTGTGTGGAAATCATAACTTTAAAAAATCAACTTTCGATTTGATGATTGGTAAAATTATTATCGAAGATGGTGTTTGGATAGGAGCAAAAACAGTCGTCACCGGTGATGTGACTTGTTTTTCTCATTCAATACTTACGGCTGGTTCTGTTGCTAGTAAAAATCTTGATTCTTACTGTATTTATAAGGGCAATCCAGCTGTATTTATAAAAAAAAGGGAGGTTACGGAATGATTCTAAAACCTAAAAGATTAAAATATGGTGATGCAGTTGCCTTAATTGCACCTTCTGGAATTGTGCGGGAGGAAAAGTTTAAAAAAGCTGTTAGGAATTTTAATGAAATTGGATTTTTGCCTATTTCCTTAAATAATGAATTGAAAAATTATGGCTATCTTGCCGATACAGACGAAAATAGACTAATCGAATTGATGTTGTTTTTTCAGAATGATGTTTTGGCGGAAGGAATTTTTTGTATTCGTGGCGGATATGGGGCTACCCGTATTCTTGACCAAATAAATTATGATATTGTTTGTCAAAACCCAAAAGTATTTGTAGGTTTTAGTGACATAACTGCTTTACAATCTGCTTTTTTTGTAAAAACCGGATTGGTTACTTTTCATGGGATTGTTGCTGCATCGGAGTTTACGGAGTATGTTCTTGAACAAATAAACGATCTTATTGTTAATCCTGTTGAAAATTATGTGCTTCCTGCTAGAAATATGAAAATATTGAACGAAGGAAAAGCAGAAGGCAAAATAGTTGGCGGAAATTTATCATTATTAACTTCGTTAATCGGAACAGAGTATCTGTACAGCTTTCAAAATAACATTGTTTTTATTGAAGAAATTGCTGAAACGCCTTATAAAATTGACAGAATGCTTAATCATTTGCTTATGGCAACTGATTTAAAAAAAGCTTCTGCTATTGTTTTTGGGAAATTTCATCGTTGCGAAGCCGAACATCATGACTCATTGCCGGAAGAGAGTTTTACAATCGAAGAGATTATTAAACAGTATTTTTCAGATTTCAAAATTCCGGTTGTCTACAATATTAATTTTGGTCACATTAAAGATGGTCTTATTTTTCCTATTGGGATAAACGCTTCTATTGATACGGAGTTTTTTGAAATTAGACTTTTAGAAACAGCTGTTTTAAAATAAACTAATGAAACGAATACATAAAAATATAAAATAAACAGATGAAAAAAATATTATTATCGGTTTTCTTCTTTTTTCCTGTATTCCTGAATGCTCAACTTTTTCAGGGTGGAATTGATGTGGGGCTTATTGCATCGCAGGTTGATGGCGACGATTTTGGCGGTTATCACAAAGCCGGATTGTCTTTTGTTGGGTACACAAGATTGAATATTAGTCATACTTTATCTTTGACTGCCGGAGTTGGTTATGCTGGGAAAGGTGCTCATTCAAGTTCGAAAATGTCTTTTTTTACTACAAATTTACATTATGCTGAAATTCCGGTTATTATTAATATTGAACCGGGTGCTTTTGACAACTTGTCTTTTTCAGGTGGATTAGTATATGGTTATCTTATTAGTGGAACCTTTAATGATGGTTATACTACTTTCGGCGAAGATTTTTTGAATTTACGAAGAAGTGAATTTAGTTACAGTGCTTCGGTAAATTATAAATTAAGTGATAGAATTATTGTTAAATTTGTGAGCAATTACAGTATTCTGCCTGTAGTGAAAAATGCTTCTATTTTATGTTTTGGCTCGTCTTGTTGGAGAAATAATAATTTAAGATTGACTATTCAGTATAAAATCTTTTGGAGCGATAAAAAATGAACAAAATAGTACTTGGAATAACTGGAGCTAGCGGAGCAATTTATGCTAAAAGATTTATCGAAATATTAAATAATAATTTAGATAAAATTGATGAATTGGCTGTGGTTTTTACCGATTCCGGTAGACAAGTATGGAATTATGAGATAGACGACTTGAAAATAGAAGATATTCCGTTTAAGATTTATAAAAACAATGACTTTTTTGTGCCTTTTGCTTCGGGGTCTTCTAATTTTAATGCTATGGTTGTGTGTCCCGCTTCAATGGGGACAATGGGCAAGATTGCAAATTCCATTGCTGATAATTTAATTACTCGGACTGCAGATGTTATGTTAAAAGAAGATAGAAAACTTATTATTGTTCCACGAGAAATGCCGTATAATCTAATACATATTGAGAATATGAAAAAAATAGTGCAAGTAGGTGCAAAAATATGTCCTGCTTCTCCCGCTTTTTATTCAAAGCCTAAAACCATTGATGAAGCCGTTGATACAGTAATTCAAAAAATATTTCAATTATTAAATCTTGATATAAATTTTTTCAGATGGATGAATTAAAAACAAAAATATCTCATTATTTGAGCGAACCTTATTTGTTAAAAGAAAACTTTTCTGATTTTGAAGAAAGAATGGCTTCTGTGCCTTTTTTTTATGAAAATATAAATGTTGAATTAAACAATTTTGACATTGCTATACTTGGTATTGATAATAAAAACGCAGATAACATCAGAAAACATTTGTTTAGGTTATATAAACCTCAAAACATAAAAATTATCGATTTGGGGAATTTAATTGCAGATGATAATCCCGAAATTAATTTTTTGAAAATTTCAGAAATTTTTAAACTTTTAGACAGTAATGACGTGAAATTAGTATTATTGTCTGATAATGAGCAAAATAATATTGGGTTATATCAGTTTTTTCAAAAAGAACAAGTGAAGTTTGATGCGTTAAATATTGATTCTTATGTTGATTTTCAGTCAAATGAAAATATAACCTCAACTTCTTATTTGAATTATTTTCAAAAAAATGAAAATTTATTTTCAAATTTTACGATACTTGGTTATCAAAAATATATAGTCAATAGTAAGGTTTTGAAAACTGTTGAAGAAATGGATATTAAGGCTTTTAGATTAAGTCAGGTAATTTCTGAAATTTCAGAATTTGAACCAATTTTCAGAAATTCTCATTTGGTAAGTGTTGATATTTCTGCAGTTAAAGCTTCTGATGCTCCGGCTAATGAAAAAAACTCTCCTAATGGATTTGACGCTAATCAAATATGTTTGCTGTCATATTTTGCTGGTCTTAGCGACAATATCAAATCCTTTGCTTTGCATGAGATTTCTCAAAAATTTGATGTTAATGATATTACCGCAAAACTAGGAGCACAAATATTATGGCATTTTATTGATGCTTTTTCTACTAAAATTGATGTTGACAAACAGAGTAATAAAAATTACAGGGTTTATTTTATTATGTTCTCGGAAAATGATAGTGACTTTGAGTTGAAATTTTCTCATTGTCTGAATACTAATCGTTGGTGGGTAGAAGTTATTAATCTTGAAAACAACAAATTATGGCCATGTACTAATATGGATTACGAACAGGCAAAAATAAAAAAACTTTCACCTAGGCTTAGGTCTTATCTTTCTAATAAGTAACTCAATCAATTTTATTTGTTAATAAAGAAAAAAATCATTTCCTTTGCTACAATTTTTGTAAAAATATGAGAAGAATTATCTTCACAATACTACTGATACTTACGGTCAATTCGCTTGATGCTCAGCAAGATCCGCAAGTTAGTCACTATTTCTTCATGAAAGAATTTTATAATCCTGCTTATGCCGGATATGATGGAGAAATTTGTGCAAATTTTTTGTCTCACCAACAGTGGAGAGGTTTTGAAAATGCACCTTTTACAAATATGTTAACACTTGACACTGATTTACCTTCTTTGGGTATTCAATCTCTTGACAATGCCGGAATTGGAATTAATTTTGTAAATGATCAATATGGCTTTGTTACTGATTTTCGTGGAAATATTAGTTTATCTTATAACTTCGATTTGCCAATTGGTTCTTTAAGAATTGGTCTTAGTCCGGGAGCTTTCAGTAAAAAATTTGAAGCTCAATGGAAATTTCCTGATCAAACTGAAACAATAATGACAGATCAGACAAATGTTTTTGTTTTTGATATTGGTGGTGGCATTTACTATTCTGTGAGTAATCTTTTTGTTAGTTTTTCTTCTTTTCATATTACACGACCAAGTTTTTATTTTGAGGTAGATAATAATAGTGTCGGCTCTATTTTTTTAGTCAATCATTATTATTTAATGGCTGGTTATAATTTAAGTTTGTCAAATTCAGCTCTTGAAATTACGCCCTCTGTTTTCTTTAAATCAGACGGTAGAGAGATACAATACGACATAAATATTTTCGCTTTATACAATAAAAAAATTTGGGCTAGCGTTACTTATAGAAATAAAGATGCTCTTGCTTTTTTTGTTGGAACTTCTTATTTTAATAATATAAGACTCGGTTTATCCTATGATATAACACTTTCATATTTGAATCGGGTTTCAAATGGAACACTTGAAGCTTACGTTGGTTATTGTTTTTCTTTTATTAAACCGGCAAATGCTCAAAAATACAGAAATGTCAAAACTCTTTAAAATATTTTATTCTATATAAACTTGTACAAAATTTTTTAACATTATGAAAAAAATGAATAAAATCTTGCTTTTAGGTGCTGTCCTATTGTTAGTTATTGTAGGCTGTCAGTCCGGATCTAACGGAGAACTTGTAGGTGTACCCAACAGAGCAACATGGTTTGAACCGGAGCCAACAGGAATGGCTTTTATTCCACAGGGGGCATTCCAAATGGGACAAAACGAACAAGATGTGCCTTTTGCAATGACTGCACAACCCAAAACTGTTTCTATTGACCCTTTTTGGATGGATGTTACTGAAATAACAAATAACGAATATCGTCAGTTTGTTTATTGGGTAAGAGATTCTATAGCAATGAGATTATGTGTTAAAAATGGTTTAACTGATTTTCAAGTTGAAGCTGATCCCGAAAGAATTGACCCGGAATTCTACGATCCTGCTGATCCTAACGAAGTTCATTTAAATTGGAAAAATCGTAAATTATTGTGGAAAAACGATAACCCTGAAATTAACCAAGCTGTAAAAGATATGTATTACAGTAAACAAGACGCTTTGTATGGTCGCAAAGAACTTAATACTCACATGCTTGTTTTTGAATATTATTACGTTGATTTATATCAGGCTGCAAAAAAAGAAAATAGATTTATCTATGATGATTTAGGCGGAACCGGAGACTTACCGCAAGGTCACTATGAAGGTACAATTATTAATTTCGATTATGATAATTATGGCGAAGAAGAAGATTTCGAAAACAGATCATCTTTAGTTCAACACCAAAAAGTGCCTATTTATCCTGATACTTTAGTTTGGATTGCTGATTATACTTATTCTTATAATGAGCCTATTACTAGAAAATATTTCTGGCATCCTGCTTTTGATGATTATCCTGTTGTTGGTGTAAATTGGCATCAAGCTAATGCATTCTCAGCTTGGAGAACTGAAATTATGAAAAACTACAACGAATCTGAAGGTGTAGCTCCTTTTGAAGATTATCGTCTTCCTACAGAAGGTGAATGGGAATATGCTGCCAAAGGTGATTTGCAAAATGCTGTTTATCCTTGGGGTGGTCCTTATACAAGAAATTACGAAGGTTGTCTTCTTGCTAACTTCAAACCAATGCGTGGTATGTACGGACTTGATGGTTCTAATAGAACTATGATTGTTGCTTCTTATTACCCTAATGGATATGGTTTGTATGATATGGGCGGTAATGTTGCTGAGTGGACTGTTGGCGCATTTGATGATGCTTCTTCAAATTTTGCTCACGATTTGAACCCAAATTATACTTACAATGCTAGAATTAAAGATCCTGATTCTAAGAAAAGAAAAGTTGTTAGAGGTGGTTCTTGGAAAGATATTGGATACTACATGCAATGTGGTGTAAAAACCTACGAATATCAAGACACAGCAAAATCTTATATAGGATTTAGATGTGTTCGTTCTTACCTTGGAAAAGACGTTGAAGCTTGGGAAGGTTATTAAAAATTTTAAGAGGCTTTTTAAAAGCCTCTTTTTTTTAGAATATAACTGTTAAGCGGGCTTTACAAAATTAAAAATTGGAATGTTATTTGTATAAACTATCTCGTTTATCAAATTTTTTTTGGAAGATAGAAAATACTTTATATTTTTACTCAAATTTTTTAAAACTGAATTCAAAACTTTAAAAATAATTGCTATGGCTTTTTTAGATTTTACACACAAGTACTGGTGGAAGAATTTTATCCATAAAATGTACAGTTGGGGTGCTGCTGTTGTTCTAATTGGTGCTCTTTTTAAAATCACTCACTGGCCCGGTGCCACGCTGATGTTAACCATTGGTCTTTTAACTGAGTCTGCTATCTTTTTCTTTTCAGGAATTGAGCCTCCGCACGAAGAATTAGACTGGACTCTTGTTTATCCTGAATTAAAAGTTTCAGAAGATGATACAGATATTCTTTCATCTGTTGAAAAATCACAAAAAAACAAAACTACTGCAATTGCTCCTTCTGTTGATGCTATTGCTAAGTTTGACGAAATGCTTCAAAAAGCTGGTAACGACGGTTTATTTGACAAACTCAACTCAGGTTTAACTAAAATGAGCGATAGTGTTAATAAACTTAATGATATTACTGACGCGTCAGTTGCAACAAAAGAATTTTCTGAAAATGTTAAAAGCGCTTCTAAAAGTGTTAATAACCTTTCTGAAACTTATTCTAAATCTGCAAACGACTTCAGTTCTGCTGCCGGTGATTTGAGTAGCACATTCAAAAGTTCTGTTGATTCTATTAACTATTCTGTTGAAGGTCTTTCTGATTCTTTCAATAAAACATCTGAAACAGTTAATGGTAAAAAAGACGAACTTAATAATGCTTACCAAAATCTTGTTTCATCTATGGATCTTGATTTCAGTTCACTGTCTGACGGAAACAAAGAATACAATGACAAGATTTCGTTATTGAATAAAAACCTTACAGCTATTAACGCGATTTTTGAAATGCAATTGGGCGAAGCTAACCTTGAAGAAATGGTTAAAGATGTTCAAGAATCTGCTGTTTATGCTAAAAAATACTCTCAAGAGATTACTAATTTAAGTAAGAATCTTTCTGCTCTCAATGGTGTTTATGGCAAAATGCTTAGCGCTATGAATGTCAATGTTGACTAATTTTTAATCTTTAAACTTAAAAAATTGTTATGGCTGATAAAGGTTTATCTCCAAGGCAGAAGATGATCAACTTGATGTATCTTGTTTTAACTGCCTTACTAGCACTTAACGTTTCCGCAGAAATTCTTAATGCTTTTATTCTTATTGATCAAAGTATTCAGAAATCTACTGTTAATGTTAATACAAAAAATGGTGAAGCTTATGGCGTTTTTATTGCTTTAAATCAAGAAAATCCAAAAAAAGTGGAAGGTTGGTATGATAAAGCAATGGAACTTAAAGCTAAAAGTGACGAACTTACCGAAAAAATTCAGGAATACAAACAACTTCTTGTTACTACAGCTGATGGCCCTGAAGGTGATGTAAATCATATTCAGAAGAAAGATGATAATAACGTTGGAGGTCAGGTTATGATTACTGAAAAAAACGGGGAATTATTAAAAGAACAACTTGAGGAGTATCGTGAATTTGTTTTAGGGCTAATTGACGAAGCAGATAAAGATAGCAGTATTTTAGTATCTAATATTGAAACAACTCTTACAACTGAGGATGTTGAGTCTTTGAGCGAACCCGGGAAAATGCTTCCTTGGGCTGAGGCTAATTTTGAGCACCTTCCTCTTATTGCTGTTATTGCAATGATGTCTAAAATGCAAAATGATGTTAGAAATGTTGAATCAGATGTGCTTTCTTATATGAAAAATAAGATTGGTGAAACTGATTTCCGTTTTAACAAAATTCAGGCTATTGTTAATGCTCCTGTAAGTTATGTTCGTATAGGTGAAGAGTTTTCAGCGGATGTGTTTATTGCAGCGGCTGATACTACTCAAGACCTTAAAATTGAATTGACAGAAGGTGGTGGTAAAATGGTAATTGATACCGTTACCGGTAGAGGTATTTATACCGGAAATACTGGTTCTCCAGGTACTTTCAAATGGGGTGGTAATATAATTCTTACTGATCCCGGTACTAAAGAAGAAAAGAAGTATCCTTTCATGAACGAATACCAAGTAGTTTCTCCTACTTTTGCAGTTGCTGCTGATAAAATGAACGTATTCTATATTGGGGTTAAAAATCCTGTTACTATTACCGGTACCGGTAAAAGTATTACTGCTTCTATATCAGGTGCAGGTGGAAGATTAACTTCAACTGGAAATGGTAAATATGATGTAACTGTTACTTCCAGAGGTGATGCAAATGTTACTGTTACTGCTGATGGTAGGCAAATGGGAACAGTTAAGTTCAGATGTCTTCCGGTGCCTGACCCTTATGCAACTGTTGCAGGTATGAAAGGTGGTGTAATTGCTAAACAAACTCTTTTGGCTCAGTCTATTGTAAGAGCACAACTTGATAACTTTGTGTTTGATTTGTCTTTCCCTGTAACCGGATTTACAGTTTCGGCTACTATCAACGGATTTACAGAGGAAGCCAAATCAACTAATGCTTCTATTACATCTCAACAAAGAGCTATCATAACACAGCTTAATAGAGGACAAAAAGTTTATTTTGAAAATATTACAGCAAGAGCTCCTGACGGAACTATTCGTAATTTAGGTTCTATCAGTTTCAAACTGCAATAATTTTTCTTAATCTCACAATAAAACTTATTAAAAGAAGTTTTAATAAAAAAGCTTTATTAAAACTTCTTTTTTTTATATTTGAAGCCAAAAATGTTTAATTAAAATCATATCTTAATTATGAAAAAGTTACTTAGAATTTTAGCAGTTTCTTCTTTCTTGTCTGTTTTTGCAGCAATTGGTTTATTTGCTCAGGAAGGAACAGGTGTTTCAGTAAGCGACATGCCTTATGAAGAAATTCACACAAAATTTGACCAACCTATGCCTTACCAATTCGTTAGAGAAGCTGACGTTATGTGGTCTAGAATTATTTGGCGCAGAATTGAACTTTCTGAAAAAATGAACCATTTTTTAGCTCTTCCTTCAACACCTGCAAGAGGAACTATGAGTTTGATTGATGTTGTATTAGATGGTATTCATACAAAAGGTCTTACAGCATACAATGCAAGAGCTCAGGATGCCGGAAATGAATTTGACATTATTATGACCGAAGATGATGTTCACGAAAAAATGGGTGCCGGTAGTATTATTGAAGTAGTTGAAACTCTTGAGGGTTGGGATACAGTTAAAATAAATAAACCTTACAACTCTGCTGATATTTCAGCTTATCTTGTAAAAGAACTTTGGTTTTTTGACAAACAACGTTCTGTTCTTGATGTAAGAATTATTGGTTTATGTCCTGTTAGAAAATATTATCGTGATGATGATTACGAACAAGCAAGACCTCTTTACACAAAGGTTTTTTGGATCAACTATCCTGAATTTAGACCATTGTTCGCTAAAAGTCCTATTTACAGTCCATATACTGATGTTAAGAATATTTCTTTTGATGATATTTTCCAAAAAAGATATTTTTCAAGTTACATTATTATGGAGTCTAATCCATACAGAAGAAGTATTTTACAGTACGAATCAGGTTTAGAAGTATTGCTGGAAGCAGACAGAATTAAAGATGAAATTTTTAATTTTGAACAAGACCTCTGGGCATACTAAAATTAAAAAAACCTCTCAACCGAGAGGTTTTTTTTATGGTTCTATTTCAACTTTTACAGGGCAATGATCTGAATGAACAATATCATTTAATATTGAAGCTCCTTTTAGTTTTGGAACTAAGTTTTCTGTAACTATATTATAATCAATTCGCCATCCTTTGTTTCTTTGTCTTGAAGCAGCTCTGTACGACCACCAACTGTATTTTTCTTCTTCTTCATCAAATTCTCTAAAACTATCAACAAATCCCAAATCAATAAACTTTTGAAACCATTCTCGTTCTTCGGGTAAAAATCCGGAAGTATTTTGTTGTTGTGCCGGATTATGAATATCTATCCATAAACGACAAATATTATAATCGCCGGAAATAATAAGCTTTGGCCTTACTTTTTTTAGCTCTATTATATATTCTGTGAAAGCATCAAGCCATTCCATTTTTACAGATTGTCTGTCTTCATTACTTCCTGATGGGAAATAAGTGCTTATTACAGAAATATCGCCATAATCTGCTCGAATAAAACGTCCTTCGTTATCAAATTTTTCAATGCCAATTCCTGATTCTATTTTATCGGGTTTTATTTTGGTTAAAATACCAACACCGCTGTAACCTTTCTTTTTAGCCGAAAACCAGTAAGAATAATAGCCTAATTCAGCAAAAATTTTTTCGTCAATTTGTTCCGGTTGAGCTTTTGTTTCCTGAATGCATACAATATCTGGATTTTCTTTTTGTAGCCATTTGTCAAAATCTTTGTTCAAGGCTGAACGTATTCCGTTTAAGTTGTAAGAAATAATATTCATTTGTTTTGATTTTAATTAATTTTACTTTTCAAACTTTAAAAATATTGTGCTTAATTGTTTTGTAGTTAGTCTATTACGTCATTGCGAGGCACGATGCAATCTCAGCGAAAAAACGAATCAATGATTATCAATAGTTCGTTAAAAATTTAAGCGGCAATAGTGCCGAAATATAATAGTTCCTTGAAATGATTTATATTTTTTAGCCTTTTAGGG